>UQKV01000053.1 GCA_900541665.1 uncultured Collinsella sp. | reverse complement strand
CCGCGATTGAGCTTATCGCCGGTCGCGCCAAGACCGAGTGCTCGGGCAACGTGGATGCCAGCAATATCCGCGCGCTCGCCGACCTGGGCGTTGACTTTATCAGCTCGGGGGCGTTGACGCACTCTGCGCCGATCCTCGACCTCTCGCTCAAGCACCTGCGTCTGTTGGACGGTAAATAATGGACGCCCGCGAGCGTCGCCGTGCCATCATGGGCGTGCTCGAGCGAGCCAAGTGCCCCGTCTCCGGCAGCGCACTTGCTCGTGAGGTGGGTGTGAGCCGCCAGATTGTCGTGCAAGACATCGCCCTGCTGCGCGCCGATGGGCACGATATCGTGGCGACCAATCGCGGCTACGTGCTGCAGGAGGCCCCCAGCAGCCCCGCTGTGCCCACGCGCTTGGTCAAGGTTCGCCACGGCGTGGAGCAGGCAGGCGATGAGCTTACGAGTATCGTCGACGCGGGTGGCGCCGTGCTCAACGTGATCGTCAACCATCGTGTGTACGGCAAGATCACGGCCGACCTGGACATCCGCAATCGTCGCGATGTTGAGCGCTACCTGCACGATATCGAGAGCGGCAAGAGCTTTCCACTGCTGACGGTAACCAGCGGCTATCACTTCCATCGCATTGCGGCAGAAGACGAGCAAACTCTCGACGAGATCGAGGCTATGCTCAAGGAGAAGGGGTATCTGGCAGATCTGATGCCCTATGAGGACGATCTCTCTTAGCCGACGCTGCATCTATAAGTTGCGGTGAAATAGTTCCTAAAATCGGCATCCAAGCCATAAAACAGGAACTATTCCACCGCAACTGCCAAGGGTCCCGCTCCAAATTAGCTGCCCACACATGCAAAAGGAGGCCTCCGCGGCGATGCGGAGGCCTCCTTTTTGTGCACGGTGTACTTGTGAGTGTGCAAGTGGGGGAGTTGTTACTCCTCGACGATCTCGGTGATCGCGCCGGCGGGGCAAGCGTCCTGGCAAGCGCCACAGGCGACGCAGGAATCCTCGTCAGCGACGGTAGCGACGTCCTGGAGCTCCAGAACGCCAGCGGGGCAGGAGTCGACGCAAACGCCACAAGCGATGCACTCGTCGGCATCAATTACGGGATGAGCCATGGTAGTTTCCTCTCTGTTGACCGACGCTACAGGCGATGTGCGCCGGTTTGATTCGGGCAAAAACATACCACGGGAGCGACCGTTTGCAATACCCTCTGACCGGCATCTTCATACCGTTCGCCGAGTATGCCGCGGCTTACTAAAAAACATGCAGGTGAGGCCGTTGAGCTGCGCAAATGTTAGCTAAAGATGACTTGAAATATTGAGCTATTGAGCGCGCCTGCGGAAAGGGCATCCCGTTATTTAGCCGAAAACTGGGTCGCAGTTTCCGGTTGGGCCCGCTGGCGGAAACTGCGACCCGGTATTAGCTCTCAAAACGGGATACGGTTTCCGGTTGGGCCTTCAGACGGAAACTACGACCCGGAATCCACGCTCGAACCGGGACGAGCTTTCCGTAAGGCAGCCCCAGGCACCCCCGGACGCAAATCTCAGCCATCTCTACATAGATCTCGATAGACTTGCCGAGAACTCAATCAGCGCATCTACCTGCGCATTTGAGAACCTAAACTCTCGGCAATAAGAAATCTTATATGAATTGACTTAGATTTTGTATATTCCGGCCCATAAGGGGATACACTACATCCTGAAAGACAAGCCGAAGCGCCGCGTGACAGACCGTCGAGGCGGCGCGAACGCACAAGAGAGAGGGAATTTCTAATGAGTAAGATTCTTGGTATCGACCTTGGTACTACCAACTCCGCCATGGCCGTCCTTGAGGGCGGTTCTCCGACCATCATCGTAAACGCTGAGGGCGACCGTACCACCCCGTCCGTCGTGGGCTTCCGTGCCGACGGTGACCGCGTTGTGGGTAAGGCCGCTAAGAACCAGGCTGTCACCAACCCCAAGAACACCGTGTTCTCCATCAAGCGCTTCATGGGCCGCAAGTACTCCGAGTGCACCTCCGAGATCAAGACCGTGCCATACGAGGTCAAGGAGGGCCAGGGTGGCCGTGCCGTCGTCGACATCGAGGGCAAGGATTACACCGCCGAGCAGGTGAGCGCCATGGTGCTCGCAAAGATGAAGGCCGACGCCGAGAAGTATCTGGGCGAGACCGTCACCGACGCCGTCATCACCGTCCCGGCCTACTTCAACGACGCCCAGCGTCAGGCCACCAAGGATGCTGGTAAGATCGCCGGCCTCAACGTCAAGCGTATCGTCAACGAGCCGACCGCTGCTGCTTTGGCCTATGGCCTGGACAAGCAGGGCACCGACCAGCGCATCCTGGTCTTCGACCTGGGCGGCGGCACCTTCGACGTCTCCATCCTCGACCTCGCCGACGGCGTGTTTGAGGTTCTGTCCACCTCGGGCGACAACCACCTGGGCGGCGACGACTGGGATCAGCGCGTCATCGACTGGATGGCCGATAAGTTCCAGCAGGAGAACGGCGTCGATCTGCGTCAGGACCCCATGGCCCTGCAGCGTCTGAAGGAGGCCGCCGAGAACGCCAAGAAGGAGCTCTCCGCCGCCCAGCAGACCACCATCAACCTGCCGTTCATTACCATGAACCAGTCCGGCCCGCTGCACCTCAACTACACGCTGACCCGCGCCGAGTTCGAGAAGATCACCCGCGACCTGCTCGAGCGCTGCAAGCAGCCTGTCACCAATGCCCTGCGCGACGCCAAGCTTAAGCTCTCCGATCTGACCGAGGTCATCCTCGTCGGCGGCTCCACCCGTATGCCCGCCGTCCAGGAGCTCGTCAAGACCATGACCGGCAAGCAGCCCAACATGTCCGTGAACCCCGACGAGGTCGTTGCCGACGGCGCTGCCGTCCAGGGCGGCGTGCTCACCGGCGACGTCGAGGGCATCCTGCTGCTCGACGTTACCCCGCTGTCGCTGGGCGTCGAGACCATGGGCGGCATCATGACCAAGATGATCGACCGCAACACCACGATCCCGACCTCTAAGACCGAGGTCTACTCCACCGCTGCCGACAACCAGACCAGCGTCGAGATTAACGTGCTCCAGGGCGAGCGCGAGCTTGCCCGCGACAACAAGTCGCTCGGTAAGTTCCAGCTGACCGGTATCCCGGCCGCCCGTCGCGGCGTGCCGCAGATCGAGGTCACCTTCGACATCGACGCCAACGGCATCGTCAAGGTTTCCGCTAAGGACAAGGGCACCGGCAAGGAGCAGCAGATCACCATTTCTGGCTCCACTGCTCTGTCTGACGACGAAGTCGATCGTATGGTCAAGGACGCCGAGGCTCATGCCGAGGAGGACAAGAAGCAGAAGGAAGAGGTCGAGGTCCGCAACCAGACCGACAGCCTGTGCTACTCCACCGAGCAGACCCTCAACGAGCTGGGCGACAAGGTTTCCGCCGACGTGAAGTCCAAGGCCGAGGCCGCTATCGCCGACGCCAAGAAGGCGCTCGAGGGCTCTGACGTCGAGGCCATCAAGGCCGCCGGCGAGTCCCTGCAGTCTGTGGCCTACGAGCTGGCCCAGGTTGTCTACGCCGACGCTCAGCAGCAGACCGACGGTGCCGCCGGCGCCCAGCCTGCCGACGATGACGTAGTCGACGCCGACTACGAGGTTGTGGACGACGAGGACAAGTAATCATGTCCGCCCGTAAAGCTCGCACGGAGGCGGCTGCCGCTGGCGCCGCCCCCGTTGACTCTGAGGAGAAGGACGTGAAGATTCCCGTAGAGGCCGCAGACGATACCGAGGTCAATGAGGCCCCGGCCGCCGAGGCTGCCGAGAACCAGGTAGAGGATTCCAACAAGGAGGCGACGATGACCGAGGACGAGATGGTGGAAGCCGCTATCCGCGCCGGTGAGGAAGCCGCCGACAACGACTTTAAGCTCAAGTTCGAGCAGGCCCAAAAGGAGCTTGCCGACGTGCGCAATGAGCTCGATGCTGCGGCAGAGGCTCAGAAGGCCGCCGAGGACAAGGCGAAGGACGCTACCGAGCGCACCGCCCGCCTGCAGGCCGACTGGGAGAACTTCCGTCGCCGCACCGCCAATGAGCGTATCGCCGAGCGCGAGCGCGCGACCGAGAAGCTCGTCACCGCGCTGCTGCCGGTGATCGACGATATCGAGCGCGCGATCGACCATGCCCGCAGTCAAGAGCTTTCCGACGACTTTAAGCAGTTCGTCGATGGCGTTGACGCGGTACATGCCAAGCTGCTCGATGTGTTTGCGCACGAGGGCGTTGAGCCCATCGACCCCAAGGGCGAGGCGTTCGATCCGCTCGAGCATCAGGCCGTGGGTCGCGTCGAGGACGCATCGCAGTACGACGAGACCGTCAACGACGTGTACCAGAAGGGCTACCGCATGGCGGACCGCATCCTGCGCTCCGCGATGGTGACGGTGACCTACGGTGGCGAGAAGCGCCCCGCACCGGAGCCCGAAGCGGCGCCCGAGGATGCTGCGGCCGATACGGCCGAGAGCACCGAGGAGTAATTGAGAAGGGCCCCGGGGCAACACCCGGGGCCCTTTCTGGCCTAGTGCCATATGAAAGCATGAGCCGCCGCCCGCTGGGCGGCGGGTGAAACAGGAGAGGAGCTACGATGGCTGCAGGCAAAACCTTCTATGACATCCTGGGCGTATCCAAGAGCGCCTCCGACAAAGAGATCAAGAGCGCGTTTCGCAAGCTCGCGCAAAAATATCACCCCGATGCCGGCGGCGACGAGGCCAAGTTCAAGGAGATCAGCGAGGCCTACGAGACGCTTTCGGACGAGAAGAAGCGCAAAGAGTACGACCAGATGCTCATGTTTGGCGGCATGCCGGGCGCAGGCGGCGCGTATGGCGGAGGCTACGGTGCCGGCGCAGGTGCCAGCGGCTGGGGCGACATCTTCGACAGCATCTTTAGCGGCAACGGCGCCTGGGGCAGCGATTGGGGCTCGGGCTTTGCCGGGGCCGCGGGCGCTGCCGGTGCCGGCGCGGGCCGCAACCGTGCTCGCAAGGGCGGCGACCTGTCGCTGACCGTCGATGTGACGGCCGAGGACGCGTTTCGCGGCGTGACGCACAAGGTCACCTACCGCATTCCCTCGACGGGCGAGCAGCAGACCATTACGGTCTCGGTGCCTGCGGGCGCGGTCGACGGCGGCAAGCTGCGCTACAAACGTCGCGGCGAGTATGGCGTTGCCGGCGGCGAGCGCGGTGACCTGGTCGTGACCACGCACGTGGAGGAGCATCCGCTGTTTAAGCGTAAAGGTGCCGACGTGACCATGGAGGTACCGGTCTCGGTCTACGAGGCGGCGCTCGGCTGCACGGTGGACGTGCCGACGCCCGGCGGTGCGACGGTTCGTCTGAAGGTGCCCGCGGGTACCCAGACGGGCAAGAAGTTCCGCTTTAAGGAGATGGGCGCGCCTGACGTCAAGCACCGTGGCCGCACCGGTGCGCTGCTCGTCGAGATCAAGGTGCAGGTTCCCACGAGCCTGTCCGATGACGAGCGCGACGCCATGACCAAGCTGCGCGAGGCCGACACGCGCGACTATCGCGAGAAGGTTAACCGTTACAAGGCGACGTACTAGGGCGGTCGTGGCGCACGCCCGCGCCCGCGGGCTTATGATGGACGATAACGAGACGGAAAGGGGTCAGGTAGCATGGCCGAGGACAATAGGAACAAACCGCTGTATATGATCAGCGTGGCGGCCGAGCTGACCGGCATGCATCCGCAGACTCTGCGCGTCTACGAGTCCAAAGGCTTGGTGAATCCCCAGCGCTCGGGCGGCAACACGCGCCTGTACTCGCGTGCCGATATCGAGCGCTTGGAGCTCATCAACCAACTGACCGACGAGGGCATCAATCTTGCCGGCGTGGTGCGCATCCTCGATATGAAGGAGCGTGCCGAGGAGCGCGAGCGCGAGAACGAAAAGCTCCGCGCTCGCGTGCGCCAGCTCGAGGACGAGCTGCACGAGTACAAGATGCAGAAGAAGATCACTGCCCTGGCCCCGCGCGACGGCTCAGTCAACCCCGAGCAAGTCATGCGCAAGCTGCTGGGCGCCGGAGGGGATCTGTAGGTTACGCCGTTCTGCCGAACGGCGTAACGGCTCGACGCTGCGCGACGTCCAGAGCGACAATTTGTCATTCAAAAGGCAAGGCATGACCAGAAGGTCTATGCCTTGCCTTTTTCATGCCAACTGGTTCGCTCTGGACGTCGCTCGCTGTCCGTCCTCTGCCTGCGGCGTTGCCTTGCTCCGGATGCGGTAGTCGTTGGTAGTCATTGGGGACGTTCTTAAATGACTAGTCAAAGGGGACGCTCTTGCACAAAATCTTCCGGCCCTCGACCGGCACGTCCTTTACTTTACCTAGATAAAGTGAACGTGCAGATTCGTAACCCACTTGCAACCGTTCTATGGCACGATATTGAACGAATGTATGCTATGCGCCCGAGCCTTTCGGGCAGAGTGGGAGACAGTATGGTCAAGCTGTACGAGGACGGCATCTACCTGCGTAACGGCAGCGAGGTTGTGCCTGTGGCCGAGGCTGCCGAGCGCGGTATTACGCAGACGCCCGAGGATGCCAAGCGCGGCACCATCGCGTATTCGATCCTCCAGGCACACAACACGTCCGGCGACCCCGAGGCGCTTAAGATTCGCTTCGATGCCATGGCGAGCCACGACATCACCTTTGTCGGCATCATCCAGACGGCGCGCGCCTCGGGCATGGAACAGTTCCCGCTGCCCTACGTGCTCACCAACTGCCATAACTCGCTGTGCGCCGTGGGCGGCACCATCAACGAGGATGACCACGTCTTTGGCCTTTCCGCGGCCAAGAAGTACGGCGGCATCTTCGTCCCGCCGCATATCGCTGTCATCCACTCCTTTATGCGTGAGAACTTTGCCGGTTGCGGCAAGATGATTCTGGGCTCCGACTCGCACACCCGCTACGGCGCCCTGGGTACCATGGCCGTGGGCGAGGGCGGCGGCGAGCTGGCCAAGCAGCTGCTGCGCGGCACCTACGACGTTGCCTATCCCGGCGTCGTCGCCATCTACCTCACGGGCGCCCCGCGCCCCGGCGTCGGCCCGCACGATGTGGCGCTCGCCATCATCCGCGCCGTCTTTGCCAAGGGCTACGTCAAGAACAAGGTAATGGAGTTCGTGGGCCCCGGCATCGCGAGCATGACGACCGACTACCGCAACGGCGTCGACGTCATGACCACCGAGACCACCTGCCTGTCGAGCATCTGGGCCACCGATGAGGACACGCGCGCGTTCCTGACCATGCACGGCCGCGGCGACGACTACCGCGAGCTCAAGCCCGCCGATGTTGCCTACTATGACGGCTGCGTCGAGGTCGACCTGTCGAGCATCAAGCCCATGATCGCGCTGCCGTTCCATCCTTCTAACGGCTTTGAGATTGACGAGCTCAACGAGAACCTCGAGGACATCCTGCATGAGATCGAGCTCGAGGCCGCCAAGATCGGCGAGGGTAAGACGCACTTTAGCCTGCTCGACAAGATCGTCGACGGCAAGCTGCACGTGCAGCAGGGCGTCATCGCCGGCTGCTCGGGCGGCAACTACGACTCCGTGGTCCAGGCTGCCCGCGTGCTTAAGGGCGCCAACACCGGCTGCGGCGAGTTCTCGCTGTCGGTCTACCCCACGAGCCAGCCTGTAGCGCTCGAGCTTACACGCCGCGGCTACATCTACGACCTTATGGAGGCCGGCGCAATCGTGCGCACGGCATTCTGCGGCCCGTGCTTTGGTGCCGGCGACACGCCTGCCAACAACGGCCTTTCGATCCGCCACACCACGCGCAACTTCCCCAATCGCGAGGGTTCCAAGCCGGGCAACGGCCAGCTGAGCGCCGTGGCCCTGATGGACGCCCGCTCCATTGCGGCGACGGCAGCCAACGGCGGCATCCTGACGCCGGCGACCGACCTGCCCGAGGAGACCTGGGACGAGGCCTGCGAGTACACCTTTGACGACGCGCCGTACAAAAAGCGCGTGTACTGGGGCTTTGGCAAGGCGGAGCCTGCCGACGAGCTGGTCGAAGGCCCCAACATCAAGCCGTGGCCCGCGATGGAGCCGCTCGGCGACGATATCCTGCTCAAGGTGTGCTCCAAGATCATGGATCCGGTCACCACGACCGACGAGCTCATTCCTTCGGGCGAGACGAGCTCCTTCCGCTCCAACCCGCTGGGCCTGGCCGAGTTTACGCTCAGCCGCCGCGATCCGGCCTACGTGGGCCGCTCCAAGGAGGTCGACGCCGTGGAGAAGCGCCGCGTGGCCGGCGAGGCTGCAGGCGACCTGGCGGTACTCGATGCCGAGCTTGCCGGCGTGTTTGAGGCGCTGGCCGGCGCGGGTGTCGCGGCCGATGCCAAGGCGACCGAGTTTGGCTCCATGCTCTATGCCAAGAAGCCCGGTGACGGTTCTGCCCGCGAGCAGGCCGCGAGCTGCCAGCGCGTGATTGGCGGCCTGGCCAACATCGTCCACGAGTACGCCACCAAGCGCTATCGCTCCAACGTGATGAACTGGGGCATGGTGCCCTTCCAGATGGAGGCGGAGCCCAACTTTGAGGTGGGCGACTACGTCTTTGTGCCGGGTATCCGCGCCGCGCTCGATGGTGACCTAAAGGACATCGCCGCCTACGTGGTGCGCGCCGACGGCACGGTCGAGCAGATTGAGCTCTACATTGCCGATATGACGGCAGAGGAGCGTGCCATCGTCAAGGCTGGCTGCCTGATCAACTACAACAAGTTCAAGGCCGCTGCCGAGTAACGCACATAATTGTCCGCCCGGGGCTTACCCTTTCCCGCCCGCTCACGCGCTTCGCGAGGGTCGCGTTCGGGAAAGGGCAAGCCCCGGGCTACATTTCTGCGTTCTCGTTGGGTCTTGAGGGACGCTAATAAATAGACTTGCTTGATGCCGCCTCTGTTATCGGGGCGGCTTCTTTTTGTCGAGAACCACTACAAAGGGGACAAGCACCTTTGTGGCGGTTCTCGGTTTGTCTCGACTTGTAACATCTTGGCCGCTAAAAGTGGGCTTGGTGTTACAGATTTAGATTTACGATTCGGGTGTTTTCTGTTCGTCTCGATTTGTAACAGATAGAGCTCTATTTGCCGACTAGATGTTACAGATCGAGACAGTGGAACATCGGAGCCGAAACCACCACAAAGGTGCCTGCCCGGCGGGTCCTTATTTCGATGGGGCCCAGGTTATTTCATCGTCAAATAGCCAAGTGCGTGCTGAGCCACTGTCGCGCGCTGTCTGTGGATCGGGCTCGCAAGTTTGTTCGTAGGCATCCTCGGTACACCGATCCATAAAATCGACGACTGCCGTCTGGTCGCCTTCCATGACGTAGATTACGTCGCCATCCGAGATATAGACCCCCGGTCCTTTATTGTCCACGCAGCCGGGGTCGTATGAGACGTTGCACAATTTGCTCCCGTTTGCCGCATCGAGCTCAAGGGTCGAATAATACCCGCCAACCATTTGGCCATTCTTGGCTCGATATATTGCGGCGCCGTACCATCGCTTAAACGTCTTGCCTTTGAGTAAACTGGTTGCCTTGCCGATAAGCTGCTCATCTTGGGTATAGCGCGTGGCTCCAAGTTCGATTCGGGGATAGTTACTGACCCCAAGCGCTGCGGGCGTACCGTCGAAATCGACGGTGATTGAATCGGGTTTGACGATATCGGTGAGGACCTCGATGGGATAGCTTACGGTCTCAAGCGCCGCCTGCGTCGCAGAGGCGGGGAGAAATGCGAGATAGATAATTCCTACGCCGACTGCGGTAATCGCAAACGCTAAGACGAGCAGGCCGATATAGGCGGAGCGTTTCATGGCGGGTACCTCGCAAACAGCATGCATTCATTAAGATAAGTGATACCAGCTTACGACAATATTCAAAAGAAAGCGACCGCCCGGAATGAGAGGGCTAAAAGGCCCTATTGGGCTTCGATTTGGGATCGCCAAACGTAGACTGGGCTTGATACCGCCTCTTTTAATCGGGGCTGATTCTTCTCTGGACTACCACAAAGGGGACAGGCACCTTTGTGGTGGTTTGCATGTCATGAGAGCACTCAGAAAATCTTATATATAGAGACTTAGATTTATGTATAAGATCGCGCAAAGCTGGCAACAATACTTCTCGAACAACGTGAAGCCGCCCCGTAGGGCGGCCACCCCAAGAGAGGTGATTCCATGAGAATCGATAAGCTAGCAATGACGTCGCGCGAGGCGTTGCAGACCGCCATGAGCACGGCTGCCGACGCGCAGGCCGGCGCGGTGGAGCCGATTCACCTGCTGTCTGCCCTGCTCGGTGCCGGTGAGCGCAATATCTCTGTGATTATCGAGCGCATCGGTGCCGACCCGGCTCAGCTCGCACGCTCCACGCAGGATGCCATCGACCACGCGCCCAAGGTTTCGGGCGAGGGTCAGCAGATGGGTCTTTCCAATGAGCTCGTCCGCGTCATCGAGAAGGCCGAAAAGAAGGCCACCAAGATGGGCGACAGCTTTGTGGTGACCGAGCACCTGCTGATGGCGCTTGCCGAGGACAAGGGCGAGGCGGGCCGCGTGCTGCGCGACGCCGGCGTCACCAAGGAGCGCATCGAGCAGGTTTACGAGGAGCTGCGTGGCGATGATCGCGTGACGTCTGCCGAGGACAAGACCCAGTTTGAGGCGTTGGAGCAGTACGGTCGCAACATCTGCGACCTGGCCCGCGCCGGCAAGCTCGACCCTGTCATCGGCCGTACCGACGAGATCCGTCGTACCATCCAGGTCCTGTCCCGCCGCACCAAGAACAACCCCGTGCTCATTGGCGAGCCGGGCGTCGGCAAGACGGCCATCGTCGAGGGCATCGCCCAGCGTATCGTGGCCGGCGACGTGCCGAGCACGCTGCGCGACCGTGACCTCATCGAGCTCGACATGAGCGCGCTGGTCGCCGGCGCCAAGTACCGCGGCGAGTTCGAGGACCGCTTGAAGGCCGTGCTCAAGGAGGTACAGAAGTCCGAGGGCAAGGTCATCCTGTTCATCGATGAGCTCCACACCATTGTGGGCGCGGGCGCCACCGAGGGCTCCATGGATGCCGGCAACATCCTCAAGCCGGCGCTTGCCCGCGGCGACTTGCACGCAATCGGCGCGACTACGCTCGACGAATACCGCAAGTACATCGAGAAGGATGCGGCGCTCGCGCGTCGTTTCCAGACCGTGATGGTCAGCGAGCCTACCGTCGAGGACACCATCTCGATTCTGCGTGGCCTCAAGGAGAAGTACGAGATCTTCCACGGCGTGCATATCACCGATAGCGCGCTCGTGGCAGCTGCCGACCTCTCCGATCGCTACATCGCCGACCGCTTCCTGCCCGACAAGGCCATCGACCTGGTCGATGAGGCCGCAAGCCGCCTGCGCATGGAGCTCGACAGCATGCCGGTCGAGATCGATGCCACCACGCGTCAGCTCACCCAGCTGCAGATCGAGGAGCAGGCACTCATGAAGGAGACCGACGACGCCTCCAAGGAGCGTCTGGAGGCCTTGCGCCAGGAGATTGCCGAGGTTCAGGAAAAGCTCAACGTGCAAAAGGCCGGCTGGCTCAACCAAAAGAACGCCATCGACCACGTGCAGGAGCTCAAAGGACAGCTCGACGAGGCCAAGAGCGAAGAGGAGCGCGCGACGCGCAACGGCGACCTGGGCCGTGCGTCCGAGCTGCGCTACTCCGTGATTCCGGGTCTGCAGCAGCAGATTCAGGATTCCGAGGCCGCGCTTCAGGCGCAAAAGCAGCAGGACGGCGAGGGCCTCAACGAACAGGTGACCTCCGATGAGATCGCCGAGGTCGTGAGCGCCTGGACCGGCGTGCCCGTGTCCAAGATGATGCAGGGCGAGCTCGACAAGCTGAAGGGCTTGGAGGGCGAGCTGCATAAGCGCGTCATCGGTCAGGATGAGGCGGTCTCCGCTGTGGCCGCGGCCGTGCGCCGCAGCCGTGCGGGCCTCTCCGATCCGGACAAGCCCATCGGCAGCTTCTTCTTCCTGGGTCCCACCGGCGTGGGCAAGACAGAGCTCGCCAAGGCGCTTGCCGAGTACCTGTTCGATGACGAGCGCGCGCTCGTGCGTATCGACATGTCCGAGTACATGGAGAAGTTCAGCGTCCAACGTCTGATCGGTGCGCCCCCGGGATACGTGGGTTACGACGAGGGCGGCCAGCTCACCGAGGCCGTGCGCCGTCGTCCGTACTCAGTGATTTTGCTCGACGAGATGGAGAAGGCCCATCCGGATGTCTTCAACGTGCTGCTGCAGGTGCTCGACGACGGCCGTCTGACCGATGGCCAGGGTCGCCAGGTGTCCTTCAAGAACACGATTATCATCATGACGTCCAACGTGGGCTCCAAGGCTATCGCCGAGCTTTCCGGCAAGGACGAGGAGGGGATGCGCCATCAGGTCGACGCGGCCATGGCTCAGACCTTCCGCCCCGAGTTCCTCAACCGTATCGACGATATCGTGGTGTTCCATCCGCTCGGCATGGTGCAGATCGTCACCGGCATGGCCATCAGTTTGATCGAAAAGTGCAAGCGGAAAAAGTTCCTCGACGCCTTTTTCGAGGAGATCACGTGGTGGATCGTGTTTATCGGCATCGCGCTTTTGGCGCTCGGCAAGGGTGCGGCGGTGCTGTATGTCGGATGCGCGCTGGTGCTGCTCGGCCCCATCGTGCAGGGCAAAGGCTGGGGCAAGCTCACGGGCGTGTTCGGCTCACTCTATAACCACGTGACAGGCTACTTCGGCGACATTTTGTCCTACACGCGACTGATGGCCCTGATGCTCGCGGGCAGCGTGATCGCGCAGGTGTTCAACATGCTCGCGGCGATGCCGGGGAACGTGATCGCGTTCATCATCATCTCGATGCTCGGCAACGCGATGAACTTCGGACTCAATCTCCTCGGCTGCTACGTGCACGATCTGAGATTGCAGTGCTTGGAATTTTTCAACAAGTTCTACGTCGACGGCGGAAAACCCTTCCGCCC
>UQKV01000052.1 GCA_900541665.1 uncultured Collinsella sp. | reverse complement strand
CTGCGCAAGACGAAGGCCACATTAAGTGGCCTTCTTTGCGTGCGGAACTCGCGATCAATCAAATATATTGCGGGCGGGCACGCGGCCCTCTCGGGTTCGGGGCGCGACGCACCGGACTGGGTTATCTGAATAAATATGGCGAAGGCCCCTTTCGAGGCCTTCTTTTTTATAAAAATTCGCCGACTCGGTGGACTTCGGGTTCTAGGTCTACGTTGAATTGGTCTTTGACGGTTGCCTGGATGTGGCGGATGAGTTCGTCGACATCGGCGGCGGTGGCGTGGTCGGCGTTGACGATGAAGCCGCAGTGCTTCTCGCTCACCTGCGCGCCGCCAACGGCGTGTCCTCGCAGGCCGGCATCCATGATGAGCTTGCCGGCAAAGTAGCCCTCGGGGCGCTTGAAGGTGGAGCCGGCACTCGGCATGTCGAGTGGCTGCTTGTCCTCGCGGCGCTGGCGGTAGTCGTCCATGTCGGCCTTGATCATCGCGGCGTTGCCCGGGGCGAGATTGAAGGTGGCCGAAAGCACGATAAAGCCGTCATCGGCGATGCGGCTCTTTCGATAACCCAGGTTGAGCTCGTCGACATCGAACTCGATGATATTGCCGCTGCCGCGGGTGCCGTCGTCGAGCCGGCGAGCGGGTTTGTAGACGCGCACGGACTCCAGCACATCGGCCATGCAGGCACCGTAGGCACCGGCGTTCATGTAGCAGGCGCCGCCGACCGAACCGGGGATGCCCGAGATAGGCTCCATGCCGGTGAGACAGGCCTCGGCTGCCGCAGCGGAGACATCGGAAAGCAAGGCGCCGGCTGCCGCCGTGACGTGCGTGCCGTCGACCGTAATGTCGGAGAGTCCCTCGCCCAGCGCCACGACGACGCCGCGGATGCCCTTGTCGCCGACGAGCAGGTCGGAGCCGTTGCCCACGATGGTGAGGGGCAGATCGCAGCGATAGCAGGTATCGAGCGTGGCGACGAGGCCCTGCTCGGTATCGGGCGTGACAAAGACGTCGGCCGGGCCGCCGATCTTAAACGTAGTGTGCTCGCGCATGGGCTCGCTCATCAGTACGTTGTCCTCGCCGGCAACGCCAGCAAGCGCGCACAGCAGGTCCTCGTTAAAAAAGTCGTTCTCGTGCATACGAATATCCGCCTTTTGGTGGTCGTTGTCATCAATCGATTGCAATATACCCCACCCGGACGGATTTGGTGCGCTGGCGGCGATAAAACAGCCGTCTACCGGATTGGTAAAGTGTTTATCACCGAGGTAGAGGGGCAGTCGCTATACTTTCAAGAGATTGCGCGTAAACCCGGAAGGAGCGAGATGGCCAACAAAGTCACCCTCAAGCAGATCGCCCAGGAGGTGGGGCTTTCCCCCTCGTCGGTCTCGCTTGTGCTCAATAATCGGCCCTGTCGCATCTCGGAAGAAAACCGCAAGCTCATCAAGGAGGTCGCGGCGCGCAACCACTATGTTCCTAACCAGATTGCTCGTAGCCTGGTCATGCGCGAGTCGCGTACGCTGGGCCTTATCGTTCCCAATATCGAGAGCCGCTTTTTTGCCTCGCTCGCCGGCAGCTTGGAAAAGCGCTGCCGCGAGGACGGCTACGCGCTCTTTATTACCAGCTCGGGCGGAAGCGCCGATGACGATCTTGAGCTGCTGCGCCAGCTGGTGACGCGCGGCGTCGACGGCGTCTTTCTGGTGGTGGGTGACGAGTTCTCCGACGACCGCGCCCTGCGCGAAGAAGTCAGCCACCTGCCCATCCCGGCCGTGATGGTCGACCGTGCCATTGAGGGGCTCGAGTGCGACAAGGTGATGTTCGACCACGAGATGGGTGGCTACATGGCTACCCGCTATCTGATCGAGCAGGGTCACCGTCGCATTGCCTGCTTAGTTAACGCGCGTCGTTCCAACACGGGTCGCAAGCGACTTGCCGGCTATGAGCGCGCATTGCGCGAGGTTGGCCTGCCTATCGACGCGCGTTTGGAGTTTGAGAGCGAATACTACATTCCGAGTGCATACGAGGCTTCGGAGGCGGTGCTCGCAACCGACGCCACCGCCGTGTTCGCAAGCTCGGACAACATTGCCCTCGGTTTGCTCAAGCGCTTGCACGAGATGGGGAAGAGCATTCCGGGCGATATTTCGGTGGTGAGCTATGACAACTCGGCGGCTGACGTTCTCTTTGAGCCGGCGCTGACCGCGATCGAACAGGATCCGGGTGTCCTCGCGGAGCATGCTTTTGGCTGCATGTCCAAGCGCCTTGCCGGTAGGGGCGGTAGGCGTGCCGAAGAGGTCGTTCTGGAGCCGGCGCTTATCGTTAAGGACAGCGTGCTCAAGGTTACAAAACACAACTAAACGCGTTTACCAATTTGCAGAGACCGAATGTGGAGCACCTGTGACAGACAGTGCCGCAGGTGAATGTCGCGTTTTGCTAATCCATATTGCAAATCAGGATGATAAAACGTTTTTTCACCACGATAAAACGTTTTAGCAAATATACTAGTCCCAACGAAAGGTTGCCGTATCGGAGGGTGACCGCGCAGCGAAGGGACATAAACAATGGCTAAAACACTGGGTACGCCGTGGCAAAAACTGGGACATGAGGTTCCGGCTTCCGAGCTCGAGGGCGTCGACCTGTATTGGCGCGCATCGAACTATCTGTCCGTCGGTCAGATCTACCTTCGCTCCAACCCGCTGATGCGCGCTGACTTTGTCGACGAGAAGACCGGCGAGGTGCGCGACTTTGGTCGTCCGGACGTTAAGCATCGCCTGGTTGGTCACTGGGGCACCACGCCTGGCATCAACTTCCTGTTCGGACACGTCAACCGTCTCATCGCCGACCACAACCAGAACGCCATTTTCTTGATGGGCCCGGGCCACGGTGGCCCTGCCGGCACCGCCCAGTCGCTGCTCGATGGCACCTACCGCGAGATCCGCCCCGACATCACCAATGACGAGGCCGGCCTGCAGAAGTTCTTCCGTCAGTTCTCCTACCCCGGCGGCATTCCGAGCCACTTTGCGCCCGAGACGCCCGGCTCCATCCATGAGGGCGGCGAGCTCGGCTACACGCTCAGCCACGCCTACGGTGCCGTCATGGACAACCCGAGCCTGCTGGCCGTGGCCGTGGTGGGCGACGGCGAGTCCGAGACCGGTCCGCTCGCGACTTCTTGGCAGTCAAACAAGCTCGTGAACCCGGCAACCGACGGTATCGTCCTGCCGATCCTGCACCTCAACAGCTACAAGATCGCCAACCCCACCATCCTTGCCCGCGTTTCCGATGAGGAGCTCACCAAGTTCTTTGAGGGTATGGGCTATAAGCCGCACTTCTTTGTCGCCGGCTTTGACGACGAGAGCCACGCAAGCATCCACGAGCGCTTTGCCGCCCTGTTTGAGCAGGTCTTTGACGAGATTTGCGACATCAAGGCCGCCGCGCAGGCCCAGGCCGCCGCGGGCGAGACCGTGGTTCGCCCGGCCTACCCCATGATCGTGTTCCGCACGCCCAAGGGTTGGACCTGCCCCAAGCAGATCGACGGCAAGAAGACCGAGGACTCCTGGCGCGCCCATCAGGTGCCGCTGGCGAGCGCCAAGGACACCCACGAGCACTTCCGCGTGCTGCGCGAGTGGCTGCGTTCCTACAAGCCCGAGGAGCTCTTTACGCCCGAGGGCCAGGTGCGCCCCGAGGTGACGGCCTTTATGCCGACCGGCGAGCTGCGCATCGGCGCCAACCCCAACGCAAACGGCGGCAAGGTTCGTCGCGAGCTCGAGCTGCCCGATATTCACGCCCACGAGATTCCCGTTGCCGAAAAGGGTCACGGCTGGGGCTCCACCGAGGCCGCCCGCGTCTTTGGCGAGTACACTGCCGACGTTCTGGCTAAGAACATGGACGATTTCCGCATCTTCGGTCCCGACGAGACCGCGTCCAACCGTCTGCAGGCTGCCTACAAGGTGACCAAGAAGCAGTGGGACGCCGGCTTCTACGAGGACGAGGCCAACGACGAGCTGCTCGCCGGTTCCGGCAAGGTTGTCGAGCAGCTGTCCGAGCATCAGTGCGAGGGCTTCCTCGAGGCCTACGTGCTCACCGGCCGCTCCGGCGTGTGGAGCTCTTATGAGAGTTTTGTCCATGTGGTCGACTCCATGGTCAACCAGCACTGCAAGTGGCTCGAGGCTACCAAGCGCGAGATTCCGTGGCGTGCCCCCATCAGCGGTCTCAACATTTTGCTGTCGAGCCATGTCTGGCGTCAGGACCACAACGGCTTCTCTCATCAGGATCCCGGCTTTATCGACCTGCTGCTCAACAAGGCCAATGAAACGCACATCGTGAACGCCTACTATCCGGCCGACGCCAACATGGCTCTCGCCGTGGCCGAGCGCGTCTACCAGTCCACCGACTGCGTCAACGCCATCTTCTGTGGCAAGCAGCCCGCCCCGACCTTCCAGACGGTCGACGAGGCCAAGGCAGAGCTCGCCGAGGGTGTTGCGACCTGGGAGTGGGCATCGACCGCCAGCTCGCTCGCCGAGGCCGACGTCGTGGTCGCCACGTGCGGCGACGTGCCGACGCTCGAGGCCCTGGCTGCAACCGACATGCTGCGCGAGCTGGGCATCAAGGTGTGGTTCGTCAACGTGGTCGATCTGCTCAAGATTCAGAACGTCTGCGAGAACGACCAGGCCATCAGCGATGAGCGCTGGGCTGAGCTGTTTGGCCGCGGCGAGAAGCCCGTGCTCTTTGCATTCCACGCCTACGCCGGCACGATTCGCCGTCTGATCTGGAACCGCCCCGGCCACGATGCCTTCCGCGTCCACGGCTACGAGGAGAAGGGCTCCACGACCACGCCGTTCGACATGCTGCGCCTGAATAACATGGACCGCTGGGCCCTGGCCGCCGACGTGTTGCGCATGGTCGACGCCGATAAGTTTGCCGAGCAGATTGATGAGTGGGAGGCCTTCCGCACCGAGGCCTTTGAGTTCGCGTGCGACGAGGGCTTCGATCACCCGGCCTTTACCGACTGGGTCTGGCCCGACGCCGCAGCCGCGACTGCTGCCGACGGCGCGCTTTCCGCAACGCAGCTAACTGCCGGCGACAACGAGTAGGTAGGCATCCGGGACGGTCTCGCGCTGGGGCCTGCTCCGGGCGGGTTGCCTTGCTCCGGGAAGTGGGCTTCGCGAACTTCCCAGAGCAAGGCAACCCGCCCGGAGCAGGCCCTCTCGACCGTTTCGATATGCGGGGGCTGATTCTTTTTTATGTAATGGGGACCTTGCTTACGCTGCCCTGGAAGCCGTGCATCTAACTATGGTCAGCCAAGATTACATTGCCGGGGCCGGGGAGGCATGCTTTGTTTTGAGAAGTTCGCGGAGCCCACTTCTCAAAACAAAGCATGCCTCCCCGGCCCTCGTCCGTGAACTTTTCCGCTGGGCGAGTCATAGACGCCGTGCGCCGATAGGGTAAGGCGGCGGCTTGAAATTGGTGCTATATTCGGCTTGAGTTGTTTAATGCTAGTACGGGAGGCTGATATGGGGCTGTTCAAGAAGAAAAACCCGCAGGATGCCTTTGATCCCGATGTGTTTACCATCACGGATACGATTTTGGACCCACCGCGGTTTACGTTTTTGCCGGCTATCTACCAGGATGCCACGCGCCGCAAGTGGGCCGTGCATCAGCGCGGCGGCGAGCCGAAGATTTTTGACTATGCGGACGTGCTGCAGTGCGAGATTGTCGAGACCGGAAATCCCGAGGATGTGCCGGAGCTTAGCAATCGCGAACTAGCTCAGCAGATTTTGATTAATCCAGCTCAGGCTACCAAAAACAACGCTGCCAAGCGTAATATGTGCCTTGGTATGGGTGTCATCGTTGTCGTGCAAACCGGCGAGGATGAGATTTCGAAGCTTGAGATTCCGGTGACCGCGGGCGAAGTCAAGCGAGACTCCGGCCTATATCGGTCGTATCGGAGCGTCGCGGAGCAAATCAAAGAAGCCTTCGACGCCATGAGGCGTCCGGAGCAATGATGTCCGCAGCATCAAGCGGTTGAGGAGCCTTGCCCATGCCGAGTGAACCATATGCGATTCCGCCCAAAGATCGCGCCTTTGAGGGCATTCTTTGGTATATCAAACATTATGACCTGCAGGGTGGCGACCGGCTGCCCGCCGAGCGTGTGCTCTGTGAAGAGCTGGGCGTGTCGCGCACGGCGTTGCGTGCTGCGATCACGCGTCTTATTTCGTGCGGAACTTTGGAAAGCCGCCGCGGTTCGGGTACCTATGTATGCCCTCCCAAGCCGTTGAACATCTTTCAGGAAACATGGAACTATACGCAGGCGGTGGAGAGGGTTGGCTCAAAGTCGACCGCACGCCTGGTTTGGTCCAAGGTCGTGTATGCCGATATCGATCTTGCCCAAAAAGCCCAGATCGACCTGGGCATGCCGCTCTTCTGCATTCGGCGCGTGCGTGTGGTCAACGGTTCTCCGGCATCGATCGAGACGGCTTACGTCAATCTGTCTTTGTGCCCCTCGCTTCCCGATCATGATTTTGAGCAGGAGAGCCTCTACGACGTTTTGCTCAAAGAGGGGAATGTCCATGTGACGCACGGCAAGGAGCATATTTCCATCAGCCGTCTGAACGCCGACGAGGCCAAGTTGCTGAATGCTCAGGAGGGCACGCCGGTGTTTTACAAGGCTTCGCACGAGCGCGACGAGAACGATGGCTTTGTTGAGTATTGCAAGTCCGTGACTCTGCCGACCAAGTATCGTTTTGCCGATAACGGCGAGGCAGACGGCGTTGCGACGAAGGTGGGTGTCGAATGGCTGATGCAGTAGAAGACTTGCCGGTTTACAAACAAATTCGCCGCTGCATTGCGGAGCGAATCGAGCGCGGCGACTACCCGACAGGTTCGATGATTCCGTCCGAAAACGAGCTGGCCGAGGAGTTTGGCACGACGCGCCTGACAATCCGAAGCGCCATGGACGAGCTGGTCAAAAGTGGCCAGATTCGTCGCGTGCAGGGCAAAGGCGCCTTTGTGGGACACAAGTGGTTTGACGAGCACGAACGCAAGGGCGGCTTCCGTCAGTCGGTTCTGGCATCGGGCGCGACGCCGTCGGTGCGCATCCTGGCGCGCTCCAAACGCTACGCCGGCCCGTATTATGCCGACTTGTTTGGCATCGCCGAGGACGATCTGCTTTACTCGGTGCGCCGCCTCAACTGCATCGATGGTGAGCCCGTATCGATCGAGATGACACTGATTCCGTGCCTGCTGTTTCCGGGCATCGAAGACGTGGACATTTCGGTCTTCAGCCTGTTCGAGACCTACGATATGTTGGGACGCAAGCCAGATCAGTCGGTAGAGAAACTCGATATCGAGGCGCTGGGCGCACGCGATGCGAGTTTGCTCAATCTTGAGCCGGGCGATCTGGCGCTCGTGCTGGAAGGCCTGACCTATGACTCGAGTGGGCAGGCAATCGAGCATGCCAAGTCTTTTACCCGCGGCGACGCCGGCGGATATACCTACAACTATTAGCGTCTAGAGCGTCCCTGCGCATGGCGGGGGCGCTCGTTTTTACGGATATATGTCGCTTGACCGATGAGCGGCAAAAACTGACCGTCTACCGAGAGGGGAGGATGAAATCATAAAATCGGTATTAAAAACGGCTAACCTGTAATCGTTCACTGGTATTAAGAACCTTTGAATTGTTGAGCTTGGGGCCAAGATGTCCACAAGGTTAAGCGGTGCGACGGGGCGGCAAGCCCGTTCATTCCGTGCGACAATTCAAACTGCTCGTGAAAGGAGCGGGAATGAAGGAGACCGAGAAGATCGAGATCATGCACTTCGACCAGGAGGGCTACCTCGAGGACGGCAGGAACGTCTACGAGGCCGGCAAGAAGATGACCGCCCTGGCCGACCGCGTGCACGAGGAGGGCTACGACGCCGTCTTCCTGATGGGCGTCGGCGGCACCTGGGACGAGTTCATGCAGCTCGAGTACCTCATGAACAAGTTCGGCGACCGCGACCTCGAGGTCTACCTGATCCACGCCGCCGAGTGGAACGTCATGGGCCACAAGCGCATGACCGACAGGTCCGTCGTGCTGACCGCCTCCGAGTCCGGCACCACCCCCGAGGTGCTCGAGGCCGTCGGCAAGATGAGGGAGATGGGCGTGCGCGTCTTCGCCATGACCAACCCCGAGGGCAAGATCGGGCAGGCCGTGGGCGCCGAGAACTGCGTCATGATGGCCTCCGACCACGGCGCCGGCGGCTGCGAGAAGGGCTACTACCTCGCCGACTGCTTCGGCCTGCGCCTGCTCAACCGCCGCGGCTGCTTCCCCAAGTTCGACCTGTTCATCGAGCAGACGAAGGACGTCTGGAAGGACATGCTCGACATCCGCAAGCGCTTCGAGCCGCGCGCCGAGGAGCTCGCCAGGAAGTACGCGCTGGCCGACTACACCATGTTCATCGGCTCGGGCGCGCTGTGGGGCGAGACCATCCTGTACTCCATGTGCCTGCTCGAGGAGATGCAGTGGAAGCGCATCCGCCACATCACCTCGCACGACTTCTTCCACGGCACGCTCGAGCTGCTCGAGCCCGGCGTCCCGGTGTTCCTGTTCATGGGAGAGGACGAGTGCCGCGCCCTCGACGAGCGCGTCCGCGCCTTCCTCACCAGCGGCGTGACCGGCGACGAGGACTACGTCATCATCGACACCGCCGAGTACGCGATCCCGGGCCTGGACGACGACTTCCGCGTCATCGTGTCCCCCTGGATCCTGTCCGTGCTGACCACCGACCGCCTCGCGCGCAACTACGAGCTGGTCACCAAGCACAACCTCAAGTACCGCCGCTACTACCACCAGTTCGACTACTAATTTCATTTGGGGGAAACCGCAATGAGGCAATACATCTTCGCCAGCCACGCGCATTTTGCGACCGGCATCAAGGAGAGCACCGAGCTGCTCTCGGGCGCGCGCGATAACGTCCACGACCTGTCGATGTTTGTCGACGGCCGCACCGACGTCGCCGAGGAGGCCGCCAAGCTCCTGGCGACCTTCGACCCCGCCGACGACGTAATCGTGTGCACCGACCTGTTTGGCGGCAGCGTCAACAACGAGTTCACCAAGATCGTCCAGACGCGCCCCAACACCTACCTGGTTGCCAACATGAATCTGCCGCTGCTGATCCAGCTGCTCTTTTCGGACCAGGAGGCTCCCGCCGATCAGGTTATCCGCGAGATCCTCGCGGCTGACGACACGCGCGTCAAGTTTGTCAACGACCTGCTGACCGATGCGGATGACGAGGAAGAGTTCTAGTCACCGCCTGCTATTAATGGGGCCGGGTTTCCGGCATGAGACCTTTGGGGGTCAATCATGATTCAACTGCTTCGCGTCGACCATCGTCTGCTTCATGGCCAGGTGGCCGTCTCTTGGGTCCAGGGCTTGGGCTCTGACTGCATCTTCTGCGTTGGCGACAAGGTTGCCAACGATCCCGTCTGGAAGACTACGCTCAAGATGGGAAAGCCGGCCAACGTCAAGCTCGTCATCAAGGACATGGAGCACGCCATCGAGGCCATCAACTCCGGTGTTACCGATAAGTACAAGATGATCATCTGCGTCGCCAGCATCGCCGAGGCCAAGCAGCTTGTCGACGGTTGCCCGCAGATCACCTCCATCAACCTGGGCAACACCAAGTCCAAGGACGAGCAGCGTCCCGATGCCCGTAAGATCTCCCGCCAGATCTTTGTGACTGCTGCCGAGGAAGAGGACATTCGCGAGCTCGTCGGCCGCGGTGTCGAGGTCGAGATTCGCGCTCTGGCCGACGACCCCAAGGTCGATGCCCTAAGCGCCCTCTAATTGGGAACCACGGGCGGCGCGCACGGCGCCGCCCCTATTCGTGGGCGTACCGGATAAACGCTTTACCCGTTACCCCCATCTACCGTTCACCGGGAGTACACGCCCGTTGAGCGATTGGTATTAAATAGTTTTCTCATGACTATATAATTGGTATCAAATCATTTGCACCGGTTTAGGTGTTAACAGCACACCGGTACAAGCTGGATCTGTCTAGGCGATTGTCGGTATGGAAAAGGGCGCGCTGACAAGTCGGGAATCGCCGCGCGGATCCAAGAGGGATCAAAGGGAGGAACAATGCTTGTTCAAGCGATCCTCATCGGACTTATCGCTGCCTTCGGTAAGCTCGATTATCAGCTCGGTACGCTCTATGCGTTCCGCCCGATCGTTCTGTGCCCGCTCGTCGGCATAGTCCTCGGGGACCTGCAGTCCGGCCTCGCCATCGGTGCGAGCCTCGAGCTGCTCTTCATGGGTTCAATCTCCATCGGCGCTTACGTGCCGCCCGATGAGTGTATTGGCGGTGTGCTCGCCTGCGCCTTCGCTATTCAGCTGGGTCAGAGCACCGAGGCCGCTATCGCGCTCGCGATGCCCATCGCCACTCTGTGCCTGGCCATTAAGAACGTCGTCAACGCCGGTATGCCCCTTCTGGTCGACCGTGCCGACGTCTTTGCCAGCAAGGGTAACCTCAAGGGTATCTACGCTATGCACTGGATTATCGGTCTCGTGATTGTCGTCCTGGCCTTTATCCTGTGCTCGGTCTCCTTCTATCTGGGTGCCGATGCCGTTCAGGGCCTGCTCGACTTCATCCCGACGTTCGTCCTCGATGGCTTTGGCGTCGCAGCCAACATCCTGCCTGCCATGGGCTTCGCCATGCTCGGCCGTCTGGTGCTTACCAAGCAGCTCGTGCCGTTCTACTTCCTGGGCTTTCTGCTGTGCTCCTATGCCAACGTGCCCGTCCTCGGCGTCGCCCTGATCGCAATCATCATCGGCATCGACAAGTACGACCTGCTGGGCCTTGGTGGCGCCCAGTCCCAGCTTTCTGTGGAAGGGGATGAGGACGATGACTTCTAATTCCGAGAACCAGATTACTCGCTCCGACCTCATTAAGAGCGCCGTGAACACCGGCGCCCTGGGCATGGAATTCTCCTGGACCTACTACAAGCAGATGAACATTGCCTTCTGTCTGATGGTCGCCAACATGCTCAAGAAGATCTATGCCGGCCGTCCCGATGATTACGCCGAGGCCTTGCACCGTCACAGCGCATTCTTCAACATCACCCCGCAGCTCGCTCCCTTCGTGGGTGGCATCGCGATGGCCATGGAAGAAAAGGTCGCTCGTGGCGAGGTTGAGCCCGAGAGCGTCAACGACATCAAGGCCGCCCTCATGGGTCCGCTTTCCGGCCTGGGTGACTCCTTCTTCCTGTCCACCCTGCGCGTCGTCGCCGCTGCCGTGGGCATCAGCCTGTGCCAGGCCGGCAACGTCTTTGGCCCCATCGCCTTCCTGCTCGTCTACAACATCCCGGCGTTCCTGATTCGTATCTTTGGCGCTATCAAGGGTTATGAGCTAGGCATTGGCTTCCTCGACGAGGCTCAGAAGACCGGCCTGATGCAAAAGATCATGGCCTGCGTCGGCATTGTCGGCGTCATGGTCGTCGGCGCCATGAGCAAGGACATGTTCTGGGCTTCGTTGCCCATCGCCATTGGTCAGGGCGACTCCGCCCAGACTCTCCAGGACATCCTGGACGGTATCATGCCCGGTATGCTCGGCATGGCCGCCTTCTGGCTCTACTATTGGCTGCTCTCCAAGAAGATCAACCCGATGGTCCTGATCCTCTGCACCATGGTCGTGGGCATCATCGGCGCTTACTTTGGCGTGCTTGCCTAATATGTTCGAATCGCGCTTCCATCGCGTCTAACGGTTGCGTCGATCTTTGGGGGCTTGTCGCATCTGCGGCGGCCCCCTGTTTTTTAAAACTCCGTACGAAAGGGGAGGGCTATGGTCGTACCCGAGCTTTCGCTCATGAACATCAACCATCGTTACTACAGCATCGAGACGTTTTTTAAGGCTGCAGGTGAGGCCGGCTATCGCAATATCGAGCTGTGGACCGGCTCGATGCACCTGTATGTGGATTGCCATGAGCACGATTCGGTGGATAAGATTCGCGATCTTGCCGCCCAATACGGTATCAAGATCGTGTGCGTGTGCCCCGAGCAGAACAACCCCAAGCCGTGGAACGTCGCGGTGCGCGGTGAGGCGGGCCAAAAACGCATCCTCTCGTACTTTAAGAATGTGATCGACGTAGCCGTTGAGTTGGGCGCGCCGCAGATTCTGGTGACGAGTGGTTGGGCCTATCTGGACGAGCCGGCTGAGGACGCCTGGGCCCGCAGCGTTGCCATGCTGCGCTCGGTGTGCGACTACGCCGATACGCGCGGTATTCGCGTCGCGCTCGAGGCCCTGCAGCCGTCGGAGTCCGTGTTGGTCAACACCGCACAGGATGTCGTGCGCATCCTCGAGGCGGTCGATCGTCCCAACCTGAAGGCCTGTATCGACTTTGGCGCCATGGAAGTTGCCGGCGACACGATCGACGGCTACTTTGAGGTTTTGGGCGAAAAGATCGTTCACACCCACTTTGTAGATGTGGGCGGCGGCACGACGCATCTTGCCTGGGGCGACGGCGAGCGTGATATGCGTGCCGACCTCGAGGCACTCATGCGCCACGGCTATACGGGCTATGTCTCGGCCGAGACGTGTGATGGCCGCTACTATCAGGATCCGTCCAAGGCGACGACTCAGGTTATCGAGATGTATCGCCGTGTGACAGCGGAGATGGAAGCCGAATAACTCAACTGCGCGGTTGCGCCGGAAACGCTTGGGCGGGTCTGGCACAACGCTTTTATAGCCGGCGAGTTGTGGAGCGCCCGTTGGCAGCAGCGCTCGAAATAGACAACTATTGGCGTTGTAATACCACTCGGGCGAGGAAACCGACCGTTCGCCGCAAATCTCCGTGAGTTTGGATTGGTATTAAATAACAAGCAATCGTATGGCTATAATTGGTATCAGCAAGAAGCGCGATGTATAGAATTGCGCACATGTGATGGGAGGACACACATGAAGGAGACCGAGAAGATCGAGATCATGCACTTCGACCAGGAGGGCTACCTCGAGGACGGCAGGAACGTCTACGAGGCCGGCAAGAAGATGACCGCCCTGGCCGACCGCGTGCACGAGGAGGGCTACGACGCCGTCTTCCTGATGGGCGTCGGCGGCACCTGGGACGAGTTCATGCAGCTCGAGTACCTCATGAACAAGTTCGGCGACCGCGACCTCGAGGTCTACCTGATCCACGCCGCCGAGTGGAACG
>UQKV01000051.1 GCA_900541665.1 uncultured Collinsella sp. | reverse complement strand
CCAGGAACAGGAACCACAGCGTCATGATGGGGCCAAAGGCGTGACCGATCTTGGCCGTACCGATGCGCTGAACCAAGAAGAGCACGATGATGATGGCGAGCGTAATGGCGACGACGCGGCCCTGGTCATCGCCCAGCACGGCATGGACCGCCGGGATGGTGCGCAGGCCCTCGATGGCCGTGGTAACGGTAACGGCCGGCGTCAGGATGCCGTCGGCGAGCAGCGCGGCGCCACCCAGCATGGCGGGGATGATAAGCCACTTGCCGCAGCGCTTGACCAGGCTGTACAGGGCAAAGATACCGCCCTCGCCATGGTTATCGGCGCGCAGCGAGATGAGCACATACTTGATGGTGGTCAGCAACGTGACCGTCCACACGACAAGGGAGAGCGCGCCGAGCACGAACTCCTCCGTGACGCTTCCGATGCCGCCGTTGCCGGCAACGAGCGCCTTGGTTACATACATGGGGCTGGTGCCGATATCGCCGTACACCACGCCCAGCGTGACGAGCATCGCCGAGATGCTCACAGGAATCGCAGCGTGCGAAGCTGCCTCCTTGGCCTTTTGTTCCATAAGCCGGTTTCCTCCCAACTTTAATGTTCGAAGGAATTATAGGTAATCGGCCCATGTTTGAATGGCACTGTTTTCCCAGCTAGATAAACATTTATACGGCCTTTAAGCCACCTCGGCGATATGGAATGTGACAAAGGGACTGTCTCTTTGTCGCATCCGTCATTTTCCGAGCCAATTTTTGAACCACCACTCCATGGAGCGGCTCATCTCGGCCATAAAGGGACTCGTGTGCTTGCGGGTATAGATGTCCACGACGCGCTCCCCCACCACGCGGGCATGCGGACGGAACATCGCGTCCATCTCGGCTACCTGCGCGTCCATAGTCGCAGCATCGGCGCGGCAGTAGCGCTCCTCGTGCACCAGGTTCACCACGGGATGCGCAATGGCCGGACGCTCCTTACGGGGCGTGCCGATGATGAGCATCGACAGCGGCATGGTATACGGAGGCAGATCGAGCAGCTCGGCCACTTCCTCGGCATTCTCGACGATATCACCGATGTAGCAGCTCCCCAGGCCCAGGGCCTCGGCGGCGACCACGGCGTTTTGCGCAGCGATCACGGCGTCCTGGGCCGCGATGGCAAAGTCACCCAAACCCGGTGCACGGCGGGGCGCCTTGCCCGTGCGCTCGACAAACTCGGGCTCAAAGCAGCCCACGTGCTCAAACAGATCGATCCACTTGGCATAGTCGACCACAAATATAAGTGCCCAGGGCGCCTTGGCGATCATGGGCTGGTGGTCGCACAGGTCGGCCAGACGATCCAGCGTAGCCTGCTCGCGAATGCTTACGATGGAATACATCATCATGGCGCCCGCCGACGGCGCGCGACTCGCCGCATGCAAAATTGCCGCCCGCTGCTCGTCGGTCACCGCCACGGGACGGTCGTCGTCATCGCGCGCGAAGGCACGCGTAGACGAGCGATGCTCCAAAATGTCCAGCACCGCGTTGCCCGTAGTCTCGACCGGATAGCCGCACGTATCCACAGCCTTGGTGCAAACCTGCTCGCTCATCGCCCTACCCTCGCCATTTCTTTAAGAAGCCTTTACGTTTCCGTGTAATTCCCGTCCATTATCGCGCAGGTCGCCACTACATTGCGTCACACCGCCACACGTGCGCGTTAATATGGCTGGTTGTTGTGCGCAGCCACCAATTGCAGCGCATATCTTGGTAACAATCGGGTAAACCCCCGCTTTCGTAGGTTTTAAGTTTGTGAGGAGTCTCAGCATGTTCGCAGCCGCCATCTCGCTCGTCGGTCTTGCGGCGACCGTCTACCTTGTTTTGCGCGAGGCCAAGGTCATTCGCGCTCAGTCGGGCACCGTTGCCAAAAGCGCTCTTGGGTGGAGCGTCGCCTTCGGCCTGTTCCAGCTCTTTTTGACCATTTGGGGCGCCATTGGCCTCATCGCCCAAAACGAGCCGCTCGCCTTTGTGATGCTCATCCTGACCAATGCCATTCTCACCGGCTGCGCCTGGGCCAGCATCGCCCGCGATCGCATCGCCCCGCGCGTCTTTGCGTTCGCCAAGCCCGACGCCCCCGCCCCCACCGGCAAGCTCGCCCGCCTGCGCGGCGCCTTTGTGGGCAAACCACTCGTCGCCGCCGTCCTGTGCCTGCTGCTCGCCGGCGTCTTTGCGCTGCTGGGCATGGAGGTCTCGTCCAACCACGACTTTACCTGGGTCTACCCCCTGTGCATCCTGCTCGAGTGGGCCATCATCACCGTGCTCATGATCGGCTTGTTCTTCCTGTTCCAGCGCCACGGCGCAGCTCCCGCGGTCCTGGCCTTTGCCCTCTTTGTCCTGGGCATTGCCGAGTTCTTCGTCATCACGTTTAAATCCATGCCCATCCAGCCGGGCGACCTTTCGGCCATCTCCACCGCCGCCGCGGTCGCCGGCACCGGCTACACCTTCTCCATCTCGCTGTTCTGTGTGCTGTCCATGGGCTTTACCGCCATCGCCATGCTGCTGTGCGAGTACGCCGGCCTGGTGGCACCGCACCGTCAGAAGGGTGCCGCCAACGCCAAGCGCATGCTGCTCACCAACCTGCTCGTGGCAGTGCTGTGCCTGGGCGGCGTAACCGCGCATGTCACGCTCATCGACTACTACAACACCCTCGGCATCACCGTCTACACCTGGCGCCCGCTCGAGAGCTACTGGCGCGAGGGCTACCTGCCCGCCTTTATTAGTGCGGCGCAGTCCATCAAGCCGCCCAAACCCGCCGACTACTCCGTCGACGATGCCAAGGCCACGCTCAAAAAGTACGCCAAGGCCTACGACAAGTCCGACGCGGCCAAGAGCGACGAGCGCGCCGCCGCAAAGGAGCAGTTCGGCAGCGAGAAGCCCACGGTCATCGCCATCATGAACGAGACCTTCTCGGATCTGTCGATCTACCAGAACATGCGCGCCGGCTACGAGGGCCCGCAGTACTTTAAGAGCCTGTCCAACTGCCTCAGCCGCGGCAAGCTCTACGTGAGCGCCTACGGCGGCGGCACCGCCAATACCGAGTTTGAGTTTATGACCGGCAACTCCATGGCCAACCTGGGCTCGGGTGTGTACCCCTACACCATCTATAACATGGAAACGACCGGGAACCTGGCAGAGCAGTTCAAATCGCTCGGCTATTCCACCACGGCCATGCACCCCAACCACGCAACCAACTGGAACCGCGAGAACGTCTACAAGGACTTTGGCTTTGACCAGTTCCTGTCCATCAACGACTTCCAGGGAGCCGACACCCTGCGCGGCATGGTGACCGACCAGGCTACCTACGACAAGATTCTCGAGCTGCTCGACCAGAACGCCGATCCGCAGTTTATCTTCGACGTCACTATGCAGAACCACTCGGGTTACGACACGGGCCTGCTGCCGGTCGACAAGCAAATGCACCTGAACATCGACACGACCGACCTGGACACCAAGACCGTCGAGGACGGCACGCTGTCCGATGTCGACGAGTATGTCTCGTGCATCGAGCAGTCCGACCAGGCGCTGCGTTACTTCCTCAACGCCCTGAGCAAGCTCGACCGTAAGGTAGTCGTGGTGTTCTGGGGCGACCACCAGCCGTTCTTCCCGTCCAAGTTCAACGACAAGTGGTTTACCGGCGAGGACGATGCCACGCACCAGGAACGTCTGTGGCAGACCGACTACATCATCTGGGCCAACTACGACGTTGCCGGCTGCGACCAGACGAGCGAGGTCGACGACCTGTCCACCAACTACCTGTCCACGCAGCTCATGCAGCTGATTGGCGCCCCGCTGACTGACTACCAGAAAGCGCACATGACGCTGCGCGAGTCGCTGCCCGCTATCAACTCGGTGGGCTACGAGGACTCCAGCCTGCGCTGGGCGCTCTCCTCCAACGTCACCGGTGACGACGCCGCCGCAGCAGCCGCCACCAAGGCACGCGAGGATTACGCCAAGATGCAATACTACGAGATGTTCCGCGACGGCAAGAACGTGTACACCGAGCACTTCCAGACCGAGGCCAACGAGACCGACCCCAACCTGGCACCGGGTACGACCAAGATCAAGTAGCTGCTAGCTGCTGAGCCACAACTGAAACGTCTGTCCAGGCGGAGGCATATAAGGTTCCCTGCTCGGACAGTCCTGCGCAAGACGAAGGCCACATTAAGTGGCCTTCTTTGCGTGCGGAACTCGCGATGAACCTTATATGCCTCCGCCTGGACAGACGCCCTGATGTTGGGGCGTGGCTTGTCTTGGGTGTATCGCCGAACATATATAAGTTGAAGGCCACGTTATGTGGCCTTCTTTGTTTGCGGAAAGTGTGTCCTGGAATTCTTGTCTGGAATGGGATGCAGTTTCCGCTTGGGACCCGATTGGGAAAGTGTGTCCCACTATTCAGCTGGATTCCGGGATGTATTTTCCGGTTGAGGCTCGTTGGGAAAGTGCGTCCCACTTTGGGGGCTGATTCTGGGACGTGGTTTCCGGTTGGCTCTCATTGGGAAAGTTCATCCCATTTCTCGGCCTAATTATGGGACGCAGTTTCCCGTTGAGGACCCTTTGGGAAAGTGCGTCCCGGTCTGGGCGCTCAAACTGGGATGGATTTTCCGGATGAGGGCTTGACGGAAAATGTGTCCCGTTCCGGGCGCTAATTGTGGGATGCAGTTTCCGCTTGCGGAGTCTCCACTCAACAGAAAACCCGGGTGGCCTGTTTTTTGGCTACCCGGGTTTTTGGGTTGTCGATATGTTCGACTGGCTACTAGTGGGTCTTGCAGCGCTTGATCAGCATGATAAGGGCTATCACTACGAGCGTTGCTCCCGCTGCTGCTGCGGTGGCGACTAGGGCGAATGTTTGGTCGCCGGTGTTTGCGAGGTTCTTCGCTGTGGTCGTAGTCTTGACCTTGGTGTCGGTCTTAGCTCCGTTGTCGGACTTGGGCTTGTCCGGGTTCGTCGGGGTCTCAGGAGTCTCGGGGTCCTTTGGGCCTTCGGAATCGGTTGGGCCGGCGGTGTTTACCAGCGTATGGTCCAGGAACTTCTTGGCGCCCGCACTTGCCTGTGAGAACAGGCGGCGCGTGCGGATCGGGGTGGCGTTCACCGTTGTGGACGCCGTCTCCTCGGCCTCGATATTCACGAGCGTCGTGCCGGTGTCGAGGCCCACGTCGTTGTATCCCACGTGGCAGTAATACTGCGCACCGTCATCGTCTGCGGTCAGGTCAATCTCGAGCTTTGAGGCCGTTCCAGCCGCAAGGTTGCCATCGGCACCCACGAGCTTAAACTCTGTCTCGCCGCGGCCCTTGCGGTACCACATATAGGTCGGTGCCAGCCCTGTTTCGCTATCGTCGGCACCGAGTTGCTTCACATGGCCAATCGCCGAGAGCGTCAGGTGGCTTCCCGCCGTGCGCTCAACCGAAGAGTCGTATCCAAGATCCGACCCCTCCGCAGCATCCGCCGCAGGTCCGCTCACGGTCATCGTCATGCCATCGGGCATGGTCTTGACCGTGATGATTGCCGAGCGAATACCTGTTTCGGTCGTGGATCCATTCTTAACGGCGGCGATGGCGAATCGATACTCCGTATTGGGCTGCAGCCCATCCCACTTGAGCGAGGTCTGCGTGTTGTCGGCAATCTTCCAGCTATTGACGACCGCATCCGCCGCATTGCTCTGCAGCATGCCCACGCCGTAGCTAAAGCCACTCTTGTTTGCGAGTACATCGTCCCAGCTAAACGTAACGCTGGTCGAATCGACGGCGTTTGCCGTAAAGCCCGTCACGGCCGGCGCGTCGGGCATCTCGACGTCCTTAACGTCATAGCCCACGATCCAGAACTGGTCGGTGTCCTTGGTGCCGAGCTTGTCGCCCGAGTCTGCCTCGAACTTGTCGACATCCACCGCGTTGACGCCCAGACGCCACACAAAACCGTACTTGCCCTGCGCGGCCTCGGGCAGGTTGTCGACGGTGCCGCCGTATTCGGTCGATTCACTCGAGGAGTTACCCGTAGTAAAGCCGGCGTTGGCACCAAAGCACAGGCCGCCAAACAACTCGTGCTTTGCGAGCTTCGCGCCCATGACAACGCTGCCGTTCAGCGTCAAGCCGAGCTCGAGCTCCTGCTCCTTGCCCTCCTCGACTTCGATGGTCTGCTCAATGCTCGCCCCCGACTGCGCGGCGGCGCCGTTAAACCCATCGTGCGTGTAGGCGCGCGTTACGCCAGGCTTGCCCAGGCCAAAGGAATCCCCAACGGGAGTCTCGCCGTTGAGCGTCGTTTGATAGGTTCCGGGTTCTCCCGACCGGTTGGTCAAAAAGTAGCTGAGCGGCGTCATATTGTGCTGTTTGGCAATGCGGTCATAGGCCTCGACATTAACGACCGAGGTCTGCGCGCCGAGCGACACGGGCGCCGCCATCACGCCCTTGCCACCAGTTTCCTCATTTTCGATCTCATACTCGTAATAGACCATCGGAATCGTGTAGAGCACGGCCTTGTCACCCTCGCCGGCATGCGACTCATAGCTTACGCTTGCGCTGACCGTGCGCTCGCTCCGGTAGTCATAGCATCCCTCGGCGGCAAAATCGACTGAAGCATTCATCGCGACCAGGGGCGGACCGGTCTGCACCTCGACGGCAACGCCCAACTCGGCGCCAATGGTATAGCCCTGGGATGTCCCCGTGCCCTTTTCCTCTCCGTATGACGTGCCGCCCAACACCAGATAGCCGTATGCCTGCTCCAGATCCTCAACATAGGGCGCATCCTGCAGCACGGCAAGCACGCGCGGGTTGGTATAGACCTTGTAGCGGTCCTTGTACGTGATCTTGACGCTGTCGTTGTCGACATCGGGCAGCGCGAGCGAGATAAATGTGCCGTAGGTAGTGCCGCGACGGTTGCTCTCGCTAATCACCTGCTCCTCGCCGCGGCGCACCTTTCCGTTCTCGTCGAGCGAAAAATGCGAGGCGGTCATCCAATAGTAGTCATCGTTCTTGCGCAGGTCCTCGTCGCGGTGCTTGCCCACCACGGCGATAAAGCTCTCGTTATAGCGGTCCGAACCCGAGACGCTGCCCGCCTTGACGTCGCTGATCCACACCTGCTCTATACCCTTGTGGTCATGCTTGTTGCTGCTGTTGTATTGCTGACCGCTCATGCTCATGGTTCCGACCATGGACCCCAAGCCCTGAGCCCCGCTCTGTGCCGTGTTGCAGGCAAAGTCGCGGAACACATCGCCGCCCACGAGCACCTCGTCGACCGCCAGCTGCTCGGACAGGCCGTCAAGGTTGGCAGTGGCAAGGGCAATAGGCGCCAAGGTGCACGGATAGCGCTTATCCTGAGCGCTATCCTTCCATGCGCTGTTGGGCACATGCATCAGCCCATAGGAGGCGAGGAGCCCGTCTCTGTATTCCTTGCAATCGGAAAGCTTGAACTCGCCAGACTCCGAGTCAAAATACGCGTAGCGGTACAGCGCGCCGTACAGCCCCTTGCTGCCGTCAGAAGCGCCGTAATCAAAAGCGCTGCGTTGCCAGTCATAGCCCGCAAGAATAAGGCCCGTGACGGTTTCACCCGTCTTCTTTCCTTCTTCATCGTAGGCGGCAAACGTGCCGAACGTCGCATTCGCAGCGACCATGGTCTTGCCGTTCGCGGAGAGGGAGATTGCGCCCGCGTCGCCCAGAGCATCGACATGGACGAGCGCACCCTTGGATGCATCCCACGAAAACAGCTCGCAATGCGTCGACTTATCAATATTCTTCTTGCCGTAGGGTGCCGAGACCACGATGGCGAGGTCATCGCAAAAATCGCGATCGAGGTCGCCGGCCGCTAGCGAAACGACAGGAGCTGACTGAAGCTGCGTCCAGGAGTCGTTCCCGCCCTTGTTGTGCGTGGTGTAGTCCGCGGCGTTACCGGCATCGATCTTGACGACGCTTTGCTTCCAGTTGCCGCCCTCCAAGTCATACATGTCGACTACAGCCTTGCGCACGCCGTTCTCGTCGACATAGCAGCCCGCGTAGACAAAAAGCTCGTCGACGCCGTCGCCATCGACATCGCCCGCCTCGACATCAAAGACGGCGTCGTGCTCTTGCAGGTAACCGGCATCCAGGTACTTAAAACGGCCTTCGTACATCATATTAGTGTTGACCGTCACCGGCAGGTGTGTGTCGAGAGTGCGCGTACGCCCGTTGCTAAACGAGTAGAGGACCAGCTCAACCTTTCCGGCGTATGACTTGCCGTCAATCGTCGTGGAGGAACTGTCGCCGTAGGCACGGAGCTCGGCAACGCGGCTCTTTTTGCCCGTGCTGGCGTCGCTGCAGAACTCAACACTCGTGGCGTGAATGCCCGAGAAACCGTTGTTGTCGTTGGCGAGTACTGTTGAGGACTCATTGTTGCTTAGGTACGACCAGGTGCCGCCACCGTAGTCGCTATGCTTGTAGAGATCGCTGTTCGTATCGAAGTTGTTGACGTTTTGCCAGAACTTTGCGGCGCCCCACACACTTCCATAGCCATCGGTGAGTTTGCTGCTGCCGCCAATGTCACCGCGCTCGACGTTCTCGAGCTTGTCGCGCAGAGCGTAGCGATTGCCATGGCTACCGTTAGCTGCCATATAGACCTCGCTGCGCGTGGCAAACGTCGTGGGGGTATCAGTGGAATAGGGGCCAACGGTATCGGCCGGAATGTCCTCGCTCGTGCCCAGACCCAGGGCTTGATAATCCTGCTCGGTCATATCGGTGATTGCGGGCGCGTCTGCCGCCTGGGCAACCTGGGGCGTGGCCGTGAAGCAGGCGACGCTCGTGGCGATCAACGCAGCAAGCGCCGCCGTCCCAACAAGCGGGATTTTCGACAGCCTACGGATACGGGGGTGTGGAACGTACATGGGGGACCTCGCTTTATTCGAGTGGAGTGGACTCATTTTTGCAAATGATACATCCGATGCCCGATATCACGTGTCTCATTTTCGCCAACGGCGTGTCTCATTTTTGAGAATCCGAGATGCCGCGGAAATCTTATCCCAGCTCAAAGGCCATTTCTGGGATGTATTTTCCGTCGAGTGCCTCATCGGGAAACTGCATCCCATTTCAAGCGTCGATTCTGGGACGCATTTTCCCCTTAGACCCTCAACCGGAAACCGCATCCCACTTTGAGCGCAAATTCCGGGATGCATTTTCCGCTTGAGCCTCATTGGGAAACGGCGTCCCACTTTGAGGGCTGATTGTGGGATGCATTTTCCGGTTTTGCTCTCATTGGGAAAATGCATCCCGTTTCTTGACCGAATAATGGGACGCAATTTCCCGTTGGAGCGCCTTTGGGAAAGTGTGTCCCACTTCGACCGCCCAGAGTGGGATGCACTTTCCGCAAAGCACCTCAACGGGAAACTACGTCCCATTCCAAAGGCAAATTCCGGGACGCATTTTTGAAAGCCTGCCCATCCGGAAAGCCCGTCCCACTTTGGACGCATCCGGGCACGGAGCCATCGACCTATCAGGCCTCCCATCAATAAAGAGGCGTCCTCCCGGACGGCGGGGCACGAAGTTCATCGCGAGTTCCGCACGCAAAGAAGGCCACTTAATGTGGCCTTCGTCTTGCGCAGGACTGTAGAGCAGGGAACTTCGTGCCCCGACGCCCGGGAGGACGTTTCATTTAGAAAGATGGACCGACCGCCGTCAGCGATGGGAGCTACTCGCCCAGCACGGCCTTCTTGGCCGCCGCCGCCATATGGTCCAGATCTTCCTTGGTGGGGTGATCCTTTGCGGCAACCCAGTTGTCGAGTAGCAACTTAGCGCGGGCGTTGTCGGGATCTTGTTCGAGCATGGCCTCGTAGCGCTGTTTGACCGCGGGGCCCATCTTGCCCTGGCACATTGCCCAGCCCACTAGCTCGGCATCATCGGCCAAATTGGAGGTCACGCGATCGATAATCTGCTGGTAATAGCTCTGATCAGCACCAAAACCGCAGGTACCAAACAGAAAGACGCGCTTGCCGTGCAAGGCGGAGAGCAACGCCGCGACCGAAGGCGTGCATGCGCCCTTGTCGCACCAAAAGCCAACGAGCACCGTATCGGCAGCGCAGGCACCCTGCGCCTCGCGAGCAACCTGATCTGCATCCGCATCGTCGCTCAACGCCGCGGCATGGACAAACTCAACGCCCGCAGCCTGCAGAGCGCGCTTGATCGCGCCCGAAACCATCCTGGTATTACCGCTCTTGCTGTTAACCACCAAAGAGCACGTCATAGTCACGTTGCCTCGTTTCCCCCAAAACTAAAGCCACTAATGCAATTTATTAGATGAATATCTTAGTACTAACGTGACAGATGTAAACCACCGTCTGTCGATTGATTAATTTGCCCCACGGGCTTGCTCACTGGGCGAATTGGCTGCGGTAGAGTTCGGCGTAGAAGCCACCTGCCGCTAGCAGCTCGTCGTGCGTGCCGCGCTCGATAATCTGGCCGTCGCGCATCACCAGAATGCAGTCGGCGTTGCGGATGGTGCTCAGGCGGTGCGCCACGACAAAGCTTGTGCGACCGGCCATGAGCTCGTCGAACGCCGCCTGCACCTGCAGCTCGGTGCGGGTATCGATGCTCGAGGTCGCCTCGTCCAGCAGCAAGATAGCCGGGTCGGTGAGCATGACGCGCGCGATGCACAGCAGCTGTTTTTGACCCTGGCTAAACGTGCCGCCGTCCTCGCCGATGACCGTATCGTAGCCGCCTGGCAGCTGCACGATAAACTTGTGCGCGTGCGCGCGCTTGGCAGCTTCGATAACCTGCTCGCGCGTGGCGTCAGGACAGCCGTAGGCGATGTTTTCCGCCACCGTGCCCTCGAACAGCCATGTGTCCTGCAGCACCATGCCAAAGGCGCGGCACAGGCTTGCGCGCGTGTAGTCACGCGAGGAACGGCCATCGACCGCAATGCGACCGGCATCGATATCGTAAAAACGCAGTAGCAAGTTGATGAGCGTCGTCTTGCCGCAGCCCGTGGGGCCGACCAGGGCAAAGCGCATGCCGGGCTTAGCCTCGATGCAGATGTCCTGCAGCAGCTTGCGGTCGGACACGTAGCTAAAGTCCACATGCTCAAAGGCGACCTCGCCCTGCGGTGCGGCAAGTTCCACGGCATCTGGCGCATCGGGCTCCTGCTCGCGGGCATCGAGCAGCGCAAACATGCGGCGCGCCGAGGCGTACGCGGTCTGGATCTGCGTAATGACGTTGGTGACCTCGTTGAACGGCTTGGTGTACTGGTTGGCATAGGACAGGAAGATCTGCACGCCGCCCACCGTAAGCGCCGCGGGCACGCCCGTGATCACGCCCACGCAGCCGATCACAGCGACCACGGCATAGATGATGTTATTGATAAAACGCGTACCGGGGTTGGAGAGCGAACCCATAAACTGCGCGCGCTCGCCCGCGGTGTAGAGCTCGGCATTGAGGGCGTCGAAGCGCTGCTGAGCGCGCGGGCCGTAGGCGAAGGCATCCACGAGCTTTTGCTCACCCACATACTCCTCGATATGACCACCGAGCTGGCCCTGAATACGCTGCTGGGCCGTAAAACTCTTGTTGGAAAGCTTGGCAATAGCACCGGCTGCAAAAATGGAAAGCGGCGTGACGAGCACCACCACGAGCGTCATGGCCAGGTTGATGGAGAGCATAAACGCAAGCGTGCCCACGATGGTGATGACGCCGGTAAAGAGCTGCGTAAAGCCCTGCAGCAGGCCGTCGCCCACTTGGTCGACATCGTTGACCACGCGGCTCATAAGGTCGCCGTGGGCATGGCTGTCGATAAAGCTGAGCGGCATGCGACTGAGCTTGTCGCTCGCCTCCACGCGCATGTCGCGCACCGTTTCGTAGGACAGGCGGTTGACGCAGTAGCCCTGCAGCCACTGGAAGGCCGCGGCACCTACCACGACGAGCGCGAGTTTGGTAACGAGCGGCAGCAGCGCATCGAAGTCAACCTGCCCGGCGGCAACGATGAGGTCGATGCCCTCGCCAATGAGGATGGGCGTATAGAGTTGCAAGATCACCGAGATGGCGGCGCTCACAAACGACGCGGCAAACGAGACGCGGTGCGGACGAACGTAATCCATCAGGCGGCGGGTCACCGCGCCCACGGGATAGCGCTCGGGATCGCCGGGCTGGCGCGGACCGTCGCCCAGGTCGTTGAGGCTATCGTTGCCGGACACGTTGGCCGTCATCGTGGCGACAGAACCGGAAGAAGTATACGGATTCATTTAGCAGCCCTCCTTTGCGCAGACGGATGTGGGGGCGATCGGAGCGGGCGCGGGACTTGGGACGGACGCGGGCGTCGCGCTCCCCTGCTGGCCCTCGAGTTCCTCGCGGCGCAGCTGCGACTGGCAAATCTCGCGATAGAGCTGGCAGCTTGCATACAGCTCGTCATGCGTGCCCAGGCCCGCAACCGATCCGTGGTCGAGCACGCAGATCATGTCGGCATCGCGCACGGTCGAGACGCGCTGGCTCACGATGACCGTCGTGAGCGGCAGCCCGCCCTCGGCGGCACCGCGCACGCTGCGCTCGCGGATGGCATGGCGAAGCGCCGCGTCGGTCTTAAAGTCGAGTGCCGAGGCGGAGTCGTCCATGATCAATATCTGAGGCGAGCCCACCAGGGCGCGCGCGATGGTCAGGCGCTGGCGTTGGCCACCGCTGAAGTTCTTACCGCCCGCCTCGACCGGGGTATCGAGCCCCTGCGGCTTGTTGCGCACGAACTCGCTCGCCTGCGCCATGTCGAGCGCCGCCCAGAGATCCTCGTCGGTCGCAGCCTCGTCGCGCCAGGTCAGGTTGCTGCGGATGGTGCCGCTCACCAGCGACGCACGCTGTGGAACGGTCGCGACCACACGGCGCAGCTGGTCGAGCGGCCAGGTGCGCACGTCGGCGCCCATCACACTCACGCTGCCGGCGCTCGCATCGTACAGGCGCGGGATAAGCGAGACGAGCGTGGACTTGCCGCTACCCGTACCGCCGATAATGCCAAGCGTCTTGCCCAGCGGGAGCTCCAGGGTCACATCGTTGACGGCATTTGCCGCGCCGGCGCCAAACGAGAAGCTCGCATGGTCAAAGCTCAGCGCAGGGACCGGAACAGCGCCACCCGTCAGGTCGCTCGGCTCAGGCAGCGCGACCGGCTGGTTGCCCTCGTCAGCGATGCTCGGCACGCAATTGAGCACCTCGTTGATACGCGACGCGCTGGCGCTCGCCTTGGTAAAGACCACGACCAGGTTGGCGACGTACACGATGGAGGTGAGCGTCTGCGTCATGTAGTTCACAAACGCCATGACCTGACCCTGCGTGAGCTCGCCCACGTTGACCTGGATGCCGCCCACCCACAGGATGGCGCACACGCCCAGGTTCATCACAAGAAACGTGACGGGATTAAGGATCGACGAGAGCTTGCCCACCGCGATGGCAGTATTGGCCTGGTCATCGGCGGCTTGGGCAAAACGCTCGCGCTCGTGGTCCTCACGCACAAAGGCGCGAACAACGCGGGCGCCCGAAAGCCCCTCGCGGCAGATAAGCGCGATGCGGTCGAGCTTTGCCTGCAGCTGCCTGTAATACGGGATACAGCGCGCCATGACAAACCAAAACACCAGGCCGATAGCGGGCGTGCAGATCAAGAAGATCATGCCGAGCTTAAGGTCGATGGCAAGGGCCGCGCACATAGAGCCCACCGCCAAGAAGGGCCAGCGGATGAGCATGCGTACGCCCAGCGCCACAGCGAGCTGCACCTGGTTGACGTCGTTGGTGATGCGGGTGATAAGCGACGGCGTGCCAAAGCGGTCGAGTTCGGCATAGCTCAACTTGTTGATGTGCTGGTAGAGCGCACCGCGGATATCGGTGCCCATGCCCTGCGAGGTGAGCGCCGCCATCTTTTGGCAGACGAGCGTAAACGAGATGCCGATCACAGCCATGGCGCCAAGCAGCATACCGTAGTGGACGACGGCGTTGACATCGTGTGCGCCAATACCCTTATCGATCATCTGGGCAATCACCAGCGGCGTCAGCAGGTCAAAGATCACTTCGATCAGCTTACACGCAGGGCCGATCACCATATACCGGCGAAACTTACCACCAAAACGCCTGAGCAGCTCAATCATGTATAGGCGCTCCCTATCATCATTCACACTCAATCCGAATCATGATAGTACGGTGAGCCCAAAAGAAGCGTAAACAACTCGTCATTTCTAATAGGATTCGGTTTCCAAAGAAGCGGAGAGGCGCGCACCCAGCCAGTGTCGGGTCGACCACTTGGTATACTTACATTAGTGCTACCAAGTTAGTCGCCGACCCTTGAAATGAGGTGCCGAGATGAACGACATTCTCGCAAGAAGAGCAAGACGAGCAACCGTGGGCATCGCCCTTTCCGCGGCACTTGTCGCGGGAATCGCCCCCGTAACGGCAAT
>UQKV01000050.1 GCA_900541665.1 uncultured Collinsella sp. | reverse complement strand
GGCGCCCCGGGGACGGACAAACCTACTCCGTCTCGCCCGGTCGAGCGCCGCGGGCCAGGGCGTCCTGGTACTCCTTGACGGCCTTGATCCTCTGCATCGGCTTCAGTCGCTCGAACATGGTGTTACCGTGCAGGTGATCGATCTCATGCTGCAGGCACACGCAGAACAGATCGCCCGTGGCCTCATAGCGAATAAGGTTGGCATCCAAGTCATACGCCTCGACGACGACATGGTCGGGACGCTCAATCTCGCAGCTAATGCCAGGGATGGAAAGGCAGCCCTCGCTAAAGGGCACCAGATGGTCGCTCTGCTCAACAATAACGGGATTGATGAGCACGTACGGGTCGTAGTCGTTCTTGTCGCTGTAGTCGCAGTCGATGGTGACGAGCTGAATAAGCTCGCCGATCTGCGGAGCAGCCAGGCCGCAGCCACCGTTCTCGAACATTATCTTCTTCATCTTCTCGGCAAGCGCCTCGATCGCCGGGGTAATCTCCTCGATGACGACGCACTCCTGGCGCAGACGAGGGTCGGGCGACAGAACGATTCCGTTGGCTTCCATGGCCATCCTTTCGGGTTGTTACATCAAATCATAGGCGTCGACGTCAACGCTCACGCTCACGCCGCGCAAAGAGCCCACCTCTTTGAGGCAGGCGTCGATATCATCAGAGACATGGTACCCCACGGGCGACTTCACAAGCAGATGGAAGCGGTAACGGTCCTTGGCTCTCTCGATTACACACGAAGCTGGGCCCAGCACCTGCGGCACGGCGCTCCCCGCCCGCAAAAAGTCGGGCGCGGCGGCATGCCAACGGCGCTTAAGAAGCTTTGCAATGCGCCCGATGTAGTCCTGCGCGTCGTCTCGGTTCGCCGACCACACCAAAATGTTGACCAGGCGAACAAACGGCGGGTACAGCGCGTCGCGGCGCTGATCCAGGTCGTAGTCGGTAAAGATCGAACGGTCGTGCTCAGCGACGGCGCGAATTACCGGGTCATCGGGCAGGTAGGTCTGGATGATCACCTCGCCGGGACGATCGCCGCGACCGGCACGGCCCGCCACCTGTTCCAGCAGGTCGTAGGCGCGCTCCCCTGCGCGGAAGTCCGGCAGCTTGAGGGCGAAGTCGGCATTGACCACGCCCACGAGCGTGACCTCGGGAAAGTCGAGACCCTTTGCGATCATTTGGGTGCCCAGCAAAACGGCGCAATCGGCCGCATCGAATTGCTCGAGCAGCTTTTTGTGCGCATCCTTGCCGCGCGTGGAATCGGCATCCATGCGAATAATGGCGACATCCTCAGGAAGCATCTGGTGCAGCGCGTCCTCGATCTGTTGAGTGCCCAGACCCATTTTTGCCAGGTAGCGACTGCCACATTTGGGGCAACGGCTCGTGGGCGCGGGATACGGCTGCACGCGCCAAGACGAACCGCAGGTGTGGCACTGCAGCGTGTGTGTGCGCTCGTGATACGTAAGCGCGGTGGAGCAGTGGTTGCAGGTGGGCACGCAGCCGCATTCGCGGCACATCAGAAACGGCGCAAAGCCACGGCGGTTATGCAGCAGCACGGCCTTCTCGCGGCGCTCGACCACGCGCTCCAGGCCCTCCATCAGCGGTTTTGAGAACATGGAACGACTGCCGTGCGAGAACTCACGGCGCAGGTCGGCAATGCGGACAGTCGGCAGCACGGCGTGTCTTGGGCGCTCGGGCATCTCGACGCGCGTCCAGGTGGCACCGTTATACGTGCCACGGCGGCAGCGGTCGAGGGCCTCGGCAGAAGGCGTGGCAGAGCCCAACACAAGCGGGCAGCGATAGCGCCGCGCCATCTCGGCCGCCACCTCGCGCGCGTGGTAGCGCGGACTGGAGCCCTGCTTGTAGCTGGTCTCGTGTTCCTCGTCGATGATGATGAGGCCCAAGTCGCTGAGTGGGCAAAAGAGCGCCGAGCGGGCACCCACGACCACACGTGCGGCACCGCTGGCGACCATATCCCACTGGTCCAGACGCTCACCAGCAGAAAGACGCGAATGGAACACAGCGACCGTCTCGCCAAAGCGCGAGCGGAAGCGGCCGACGGTCTGGGCCGTCAGCGAGATCTCGGGCACCAGCACGCAGGCCGAACGGCCGGCCGCCAGCACGCGCTCAATCGCCGAAAGGTAAACCTCGGTTTTGCCGGAGCCGGTGACGCCGTCGACAAGGACCACGTCTCCGTGGGCGTCAAGACGGGCGCGCTCAATCTGCGCGAGCGCCTGCTGCTGGCCGTTGGTAAGTGCGACCGGCGCCTTGCCGCTTGCCGAGGACAGCGTGGTCTGCTCGCTGCATCCACGCCACGCACGTCGCTCCTCCACCACCACGACGCCGCGTTTTTCGAGCGCCTTGATGGTCGCCGACATACTGTTATAAAGCAGGTTGAGGTCGCGCGTCGTGACCGGCCCGCACTGGAGCGCCTCGATGAGCTGACGCTGGCGAACTGCGGTCTTGGGCGGCGTATAGTCGAAGCCCTCGGGCGTAAGCATGACCCAGCGGTTTTGGATGGGTTTAACGGCGGGGCGCTAAACGGTCCGCACGCCATCATCGCCCTTGACCACGCGCGGGCTTCCACCCGGGGGCAAGAACAGGCGCAGGCACTCGGAAAGGGTTGCGACATATTCGCGGCTCATCCAACGCGCGATGCGGGCGGCCTCGGCACTAAAGAGCGGTTTGCTGAGAATCGCCTCGACGGGCTTGATGCGCGCAGGATCGAAGGCGTTGTTGCCTTGCAGGTCGCCCAGCTCGGGCGCGATGTCGACGATGTAGCCCGCGGCCGCACGGTTGCCAAAATGAACTAGGACGGTGGAGCCGATCTGGGCCTCGCTGGCGAGGGGTTGCGGGATGCCGTAAGCAAACGGCTCGGACAGTGCACGCGTCGGGATGTCGAGGATTACGCTCGCATAGGCGGCGACGGGTTCGGGTGCGGGCTCGGGCTGCGCCGGGGCGGCGGCAGGAGCCGCGGACTTCGGAGCTTCCTCCGGTTCCGGTGAACCAAACAGCGACAGTTGCTCGGCCATAGTCCCAGCACCTCCTAACCCATACGTCTACAGAAACAAGAGCCCCGCTCTGAGTGAACGGGGCTCGGATACATACGTTTGCGCAGCGATTACAGCGCCATCGTGCGGGCGCGGTCAATGCGCGCCAGGCAGTCGTCACGACCGACGAGCGCCATGGTCTCGCCCAGCGGAGGGCTCACCATGTTGCCGCAGACGGCGACGCGCACGGCCTGGAACACCACGCGCTTCTTGACGTCCATCTGCTCGGGGAGCGGCTCAAGCGCGGCATCGATGTTGGCGGCCGTCCACTCGGTAACACCCTCAAGCGCGGCCTTGGCGGCATCCAGAATGGCACCCATGCCCTCCTTGGCCAGGCCCTTGTTGACGGACTTCTCGTCATACTCGAGCGTCTCGGCCGTAGCGAAGATGGGAGCGGCGACGGTCACGGCGTCGGCCGGCATCTTGGTGCGCGGCTTGACAATGGCGGCAAGCGCGTCGATCCAATCCTCGCCGTACTCGACATTACCCTCGATGAGACCCGCCTCGTGCAGCTCTGGGACCATGATCTCGTCGGCAAACTGAGCATCGGACATGCCATTGATGTACTCGGCGTTGACCCAGTCGAGCTTCTTGGGGTCGAAGGTCGCCGGGTTCTTGGAGATGCGGTCGAGTGAGAACTTACTGGCCAGGATATCGCGCGGGATAATCGTGGTCTCGCCATCGAGCGACCAGCCGAGCAGCGCCAGGTAGTTGACGAAGGCGTCGGACAGGTAGCCGGCGTCGCGGTACTCCTCCACCGAGGTGGCGCCGTGGCGCTTGGAGAGCTTCTTGCCGTCGGCACCCAGGATCATGGAGATGTGGGCGAACGTGGGCACGGGAGCGCCGAGGGCCTCGTAGACCATGACCTGGCGCGGGGTGTTGGACAGGTGGTCGTCGCCGCGGATGACGTGGGTGATCTTCATCATGGCGTCGTCCACGACGGTCGCGAAGTTGTACGTGGGCGTGCCATCGGAGCGGAAGATAACAAAGTCGTCGAGCTCCTTGGCGTCGAAGGTCACCTCGCCGTGGACGGCGTCGTGGATGACGACGTCGCCGCGGTCCTCGGGCACCTTGATGCGCAGGACGTAGGACTCGCCGGCCTCGATGCGACGGCGGGCCTCCTCGGGATCAAGATCGCGGCAACGGCGCTGATAGCCCTGGAAGGGGTCCTTGCGCTCCTGCGCGGCCTTGCGGTCGGCGTCGAGCTGCTCCTTGGTGCAGAAGCAGGGATAGGCCTTGCCCTCGTCCCATAGCTTCTGGGCGGCCTGCTTGTACAGGTCCAGGCGCTCGGTCTGGGCGTAGGGGCCAAAATCGCCGCCCACCTCGGGACCCTCGTCCCAGTCCAGGCCCAGCCAACGCATGGCGCGCAGGATGATCTGCGTGTTTTCGTCGGTGGAGCGGGTGGGATCGGTGTCGTCGATGCGCAGGATGAACGTGCCGCCGTTTGCGCGGGCGAAAGCCCAGTTATAGATAGCGGTGCGGGCGCCGCCGATGTGCAGCTTGCCCGTCGGTGAGGGTGCAAAGCGGACGCGAACGTCTGATGCCATGGAAATCTCCTCGATTGCAGGATGGATGTCTAACCGCACCAGTATAAAACATCAAAGCAACCTCCGCACAAAGGGCACCGACCTACTCATTGGGGACAGACTTAAATGACCAGTCGTTGGAGACGTTCTTAGTTTAAGGCTGCTCATTTAATGTCTGTCCCCAATGAGTAGGTGCGGAAAGGGTGTGAATGTTTGATTTACGCGCTATGATGTGCCTTTGCATAGAGAGCCTGGCGGAATGGTAACGGTCGCCGGGACACGTTTTTGAAAGGACAATCATGTCAGAAGAACTTCGTTCCATCCCACCCCAACACGGGTCCTTCGTATTTACGTCGGAGTCGGTGACCGAAGGTCATCCCGATAAGATCGCTGACCAGATCAGCGACGCCGTCCTCGACGCAATCCTCGCCAAAGAAATAGAGCTCCAGGAGCAGGGTTACATCGCCCCCAACGGCGTGCCTGCCAACGTGGAGAACGTCCGCTGCGCCTGCGAGACCCTCGTGACCACCGGCACCGTCATCGTCGCCGGCGAGATTCGCACCCAGGCCTACGTCGACGTGCAGGAAATCGCTCGCGGCGTTATCCGCCGCATTGGCTACAACCGTGCCAAGTTCGGTTTTGACTGCGATACCTGCGGCGTTATGAGCCTCATCCACGAGCAGTCGCCCGATATCGCCCAGGGCGTCGACGAGTCCTTCGAGACCCAGACCGGCGCTACCACCGACCCGATCGACCTGATCGGTGCCGGCGACCAGGGCATGATGTTCGGTTATGCCTCCAACGAGACCAAAACCCTCATGCCCATGCCGCACTACCTGGCGAGTCGCCTGGCCGAGCGCCTGGCTGCCGTGCGTCACGACGGCACCCTCGCCTATCTGCGTCCCGACGGCAAAACCCAGGTCACCGTGCGCTACGAAGACGGCAAGCCCGTCGAGGTCACGACCATCGTCATCTCCACACAGCACGCTGCCGAGATCGAGGACATGGGCAAGATCAAGGCCGACCTCATCGAGCACGTCATCACCCCGGTCATGGCCGCTGAGAACATGCCATGGGACAACGCGGACATCTACGTGAACCCCACCGGTCGCTTTGTCGTGGGCGGTCCCATGGGCGACACGGGCCTCACCGGCCGCAAGATCATCGTCGACACCTACGGCGGCTACGGCCGTCACGGCGGCGGTGCCTTTAGCGGAAAGGACTGCACCAAGGTCGACCGCTCCGCCGCGTATGCCGCGCGCTGGGTCGCCAAGAACGTGGTCGCCGCCGGTCTGGCCGACCGCTGCGAAGTCGAGCTTGCCTACGCCATCGGCGTTTCCAAGCCCCTTTCAATCATGGTCGACACCTTCGGAACCGCCAAGGTTGCCGAGGACAAGATCGTCGAGGCCGTAGAGAAGACCTTCGACCTGCGCCCGGGCGCAATCATCCGCGACCTAGACCTGCGTCGCCCCATCTACGAAAAGACGGCAGCCTACGGTCACTTTGGCCGCGAAGACCCCGACTTCACCTGGGAGAAGACCGACCGAGTCGAAGAACTCAAAGCAGCCTGCGGCCTGTAAGCTTACGAGAAAAGCTACAGCCAAATAACAACGCACCAAAAGAAGTACCGGCCCCAACCGGTACTTCTTTTTTATTTAAACGGTGGTGAAGATGCTTCGATATGAGCCTACGCTGCGTCACCAGCTAATGAATTTTGAAGCACACGCGCCTCTACCATGTATCCTTAGTTCCGAGGGCTTTGGTATTTGGTCGATCGCGAGTTCCGCACGAGCCGGAGGCCACTTAATGTGGCCTCCGTGCGAGCAGGACTGTCCGAGCAGGCGACCAAATACCAAAGCCCTCGGAACGGCGGGACAGAGTATGCCCCGCCCCTCGGGACGACGGGATAGATAAGGAGCACCCATGGCAGGCAAGCCGCAAACACTAGCTACGACCTCGGCATTCGAGATCTTGGGCCCCGTCATGGTCGGCCCCAGCTCATCGCACACCGCCGGCGCCCTGCGCTGCGCCCAAGTTGCCGCCAGCCTGCTGGAAGGCCGCATCACCAAAGTCACCTTTGGCCTGTGGAACTCCTTCGCCCACACCTACCGCGGCCACGGCACCGATCGTGCGCTCGTCGCGGGCATACTGGGCCTCGACACCGATGACGAGAACATCAAGCAGGCCTTCGACCTCGCGCGCGAGCAGGGCCTCGAATATCACTTTGACATCAAGGGCGACGACGCCTCCATCCACCCCAATACCGTCGACATCGACATGGTCGATGACACGGGCGCCACGGCACAGGTCCGCGGTGAAAGCCTTGGCGGCGGAAAGATGCGCATCAGCCGCATTAACGGCGTCGGCGTCGACATCTCGGGCATGTATTCCACGCTCTTCGTGGCACACAAGGACGTCCCCGGTGTACTCGCCGCGCTCACCAACCTGCTCGCCTACGCCCACGTAAACATCGCTTTCTGCCGCACCTACCGCACCGAAGTGGGCGGCCAGGCCTACTCCGTCTTTGAGACCGACGGCGCGCCCGACGACACCGTCGTCCCCATGCTGCGCAAGCTCGACAATGTCGATTACGCGACCTTTATCGAGCTCCCCGGTTCTGCCTCGTCGCTCTCTCCCGGCGTCTCGGCCAAGGAAATCTTCGACGACGGCGAGCAGCTGCTCGATGCGTGCGAGGAACTGGGGCTCAGCATTGGCGCCGTCATGGCCGTTCGCGAGGCGCGTCTGACCGGCGAGGCCCACGCCGTCGCTGCTATGCGCCGCGTGCTCGACGTCATGCGCGAGGAGACCACGGCCCCCCTCGCCAATCCGCAGCGTTCGCTCGGCGGGCTTATCGGCGGCGAGGCCAAGCTTGTCGAAGCCACCGGCCGCAACGATTTGAGTGCAAGCCTGATGGGCCCCGTTCAGACCGACGCCGTGGCCCGCGCCATGGCCGTGCTTGAGCGCTCCGCCACGATGGGAGTGATCGTCGCCGCCCCCACGGCAGGCTCCGCGGGTGTCGTGCCCGGCTGCGTGTTGGCGCTCGCCGATCGCCTGCAGCTCGACGACGAGCAAGTCATGGACGCGCTCTACTGCGCAGCCGCCATCGGCCTCAACCTCACCACGAGTGCCTGCGTCGCCGGCGCCGAGGGCGGATGCCAGGCCGAGGTGGGAAGCGCCGCCGCCATGGCAGCCGCCGCGCTGGTGCAGATGCTCGGCGGCACGCCCGAGCAGGCGCTCGACGCCAGTTCCATCGCGCTGAGTAACCTGCTGGGCCTCGTTTGTGACCCCGTCGGTGGCCTCGTGGAGGTGCCCTGCCAAAACCGCAACGCCATCGGCGTGGCAGCGGCCTTTAGCTCGGCACAACTCGCCCTCGCAGGCATTAAGAGCTTGGTGCCGTTTGACCAGATGGCACATGTCATGCTCTCGGTGGGCCACGCGTTGCCAGCCACGCTGCGCGAGACGGCAAAGGGCGGCATCGCGCAGGCTCCGGCCGCACTTTCAGCCTGTGCAAAATGCGGTGTGTGCGGATAGCGGCTAAGAATGACTCAAAGGTGGGACAAATGTCCCACCTCTTTTGAATGCCACCGTTTCCGTACCACAAACAGCAGGGCAATCGCTATAATGCAAGCCCAGTAAAAACACGATGACCCGCAAGGCGAAAATCGAAGGATATGCATACGATGTCGCAAAACGATCGAACTCAACTGATTCCCGATCCGCAGCAGCCGAGCAGGCACACCGGCGGCGTTCAGTCGCCGCGTCCTATCGCGCCGAACCACGGTCAGCAGCGTAGTGCAGCAAACGCTTCCCAACGCCCGAACCAACAGCGACAGCAGCGTCAACAACGTCAGCAGCGCCAGGCAAACGGCAATGCGCCCAAGCAGCCCCCCACGCACGCTCGAGGCGATCGTGGCCCCGCGTGCAAGCCCAACGACAACAAAAAGTCAGGCAAAAAGACGACGCTCTTTGTCGTCCTGGGTCTAATCGTTATTGTCTACATCGTAGGCGTCGTAGCGTTTTCGCAGGTAGCCTACCCCAACACCACCATCGCCGGCGTCGACGTCTCGTTCTCCAACGCTTCGTCTGCCGCCACCAAGGTCAACTCGGCATGGAAGCACTATAAGCTCACCGTGACAGGAGGTGACTTTAACTGGACCTATCAGCCCGAGTCCGATGAACCCATCGTCGACGGAGAGGCTGCCGCAAAAGAGATCATCAGCCACAACGAAGCCTTTGTATGGCCGGTCCGCCTTGTGGAATCCTTAAGCGGCAAGACCAAAACAACCGCTACCTCCAACGAAGTCGATCTTGATCAAGACGTCGACCTGTCCATGCTCTCCGACACCTTTGACCAAAAGAAGTTTGAGAAGGATCTAGGCGCCGCCATCGACGAGTTTAACGAGGGCCGTTCGGGCACGTTCGAGGCCAATAGCTCCTTTGACGAGCAGGCCGGCAAGTTTACCGTCGAGAAGGCGCGCTCCAACGAAAAACTCAACCGCGAGCATGTAATTAAGTATGTCGAGCTCGAGCTTGCCTCGCTGGCCGAGACCGTAGATCTTTCCAAGCTCGGCAACGATGCCTATGAGCCGCTCAATGGAACGCTGACCGATGATCAGATTCAGGCCGCATGCGATGCCGCCAACAACTTCCTGGGCGTCAACGTGACCCTCAAGCTCAACGGCGAGGATGCCGGAAAGGTCGACGGCAGCTCCGTGTTGCAGTGGATCAGCTTTGCCGATCCGGCCAACCCCACGCTCGATACGTCGCAGATCAGTAGCTGGGCAGCCGAGCTCGCCAACGGCTTTAATACCGTGGGCTCCACTCGTTGGTGGACGCGCGCCGATGGCAAGCAGTGCGCCGTCGAAGGCGGCGACTTTGGTTGGTCCATCGACAGCAGCTCGCTCGCCAAGCAGGTCGAGGACGCCATTAACAACAAGCAGACCGGCGAAATCGAGATCAAGTACTCCCAGAAGGCCGATACCTTTACCGCAAAGGGAGAGCCCGACTGGAAGGCATACATCGATGTCGATCTGTCCGAGCAGCACGCGCGCTACTACGACGAGAACGGCAATATCGTGTGGGAGGCCAACTTTATTTCCGGCAAACCGGGCGAAGACGCCACCCCCGAGGGCGTGTGGCAGATCAACAGCAACGACGGCGGCAGCACCCTAATCGGAGCCAAGGACCCCGAGACCGGTAAACCCAAATATGAGAGCCCGGTGAGCTACTGGATGCCGTTTGAGGGCAACATGATCGGCTTCCACGACGCCACCTGGCAAAACGACAAGAGCTTCGATAATGCCGAGTCGTACAAGTGGTGCGGCAGCCACGGTTGCATCAACCTGCGCCTGGCAGACGCCAAGGCACTTCACGACTGCATCAAAGTCGGCCTGTGCGTGGTTGTCCACTCGTAGTGCAACGCGCACATTCCTACAACATGGAGCTGCTGTGACCAATCTAACAGTTCCGAAAGAAACCGTCCCATGCGCCCGCCCCAACCGGTGGGCGCATATACTTATCGAGGTACTTTCTATAAAGGAGACGCTATGCCGAATGTCCCCACGACCACCCCGGGCCCGGATGATACCGAGCACAGGCCCGAAGATGTCACCGAAACGATTCCTCTGATTACAAACGTACACACCGACAAGCAGAGCGGACGCGCGAACGATGCGACCGAGATTTCCGATGAAGAGGCATATGCCAAGCTCAAGGCAAAACGTGCCGAACGTCGACGCAAAAAGCTCATCCGACGCGGCATTGCGGCCGGCGTCGTGGCCGCCATTGTGCTCATCGCCGTTGTCATGACCTTAGCCATCAACGCACGGCCCGCAGGCAACAACGGGCCGGTGACCGACATGGTGACCGAGGGCACGTTTACCACAACGGTCGAGGCGAAAGGCCAGCTCAAACCCATTTCGTCCTCAGTGGTCTCCCCTTCTGTCGACGGCACGGTCGATTCTATCAACGTGCAGGCAGGCCAATCCGTCAACGAGGGCGACGTGCTTATGACCATTAAAAACGACGAGCTCGATCGCAACGTTGCCGAGGCGCAACGTGCAGTTGCAGCCGCTCAGGAAGACCTCGCCAACGCGCAGAAAGCCGCAGCTGCCGCGCAGGCCACCCCAACGACGGACGTCGAGGGAGCTTCCGCAGCGGCTGGCGTCTCCGCCGCATCAGCGGACACGAACGCCGTATCGGCCGCGCAGCGCAGCCTCGCATCAGCCCAGGCAAGCCTCGACCAGGCGAACGCCAAGGCCTCCAGTCGCACGGTCACGGCCCCGAGCTCGGGTAGCATCGTGGAGCTCAATGCCAAAGTGGGCGCCACGGTTACGGGCGGCATGATCATGGGCGAAAGCGATACGAGCGGCGGCAAGCAGTGCATGCAGATCGCCGACCTGTCCAAGATGAAGGTGACCGTGCAGGTGGGCGAAAAGGACATCGCCAAGATCGCCGTTGGGCAGAGCGCCAACGTCACGTATCCCGCGTTTCCCGATATCGTGAGCCAGGGCACCGTCACGGCTATCGCGTCGGTGGCAAACTCCGACGCCGCCAACAGTGGCGGCGGCAGCGTAACCTTTAACGTCGACATTCTCATTGAGGCGCCCGACGCGCGCCTGAAGCCGGGCATGACGGCCGAGGTATCGGTGGTGACCGAGCAGCTCGACGACGTGGTGATGGTGCCGACGATGGCGCTCATGACCGAAGACGGCGAACACTATTACGTCAACGTGGCGACTGATGACGAGGGCAAGCAAACCCGTCGCGTGAAGGTGACCGTCGTGACGCAAAACGACAACGAAGCCGTAGTCGGCAAGACACAGGTCAAGCGCGACGACCAGGGCAACGAGATCAACCCCAACGTGCCGGTTACCAAGCTGCGCGATGGCGACACCCTCGTCATGGACACCGGAGCGGACGCAACGGCTGACGGCGGCTACGGCGCGAATTCAGGCAGCATGTCTGCCGACGAGGGTATGTAATGCGTCCCGTTATCGACATCCGCAACGTGCACCGCATCTTTGAGAGCGAGGCCGGCTGCGCCCATATCCTGCACAACGTGAACCTTGCGGTGATGAGCGGCGAATTCGTCGCCATTACCGGCCCTTCGGGCTCGGGCAAGTCAACGCTCATGAACATCCTGGGCTGTCTGGACAAACCGACGGCGGGCGACTATTACCTGCAAGGGCTCAACGTGGCCGAGCTTGACGATGACGAGCTCACCGAAGTTCGCGCCCTGAGCATTGGCTTTGTCTTTCAGAGCTTCAACCTGCTGCCGCGCCTGTCGGTTATCGAAAACGTCATGCTGCCGCTGGCCTACACCAATGTGCCCCGTAGCCAGCGCGAGATGCGCGCCGTGCACGCGCTGCAGGCCGTCACGCTGCCCGTCGACCACTGGGACCACCGCATATCCGAGCTCTCGGGCGGCCAGATGCAGCGTGTCGCCATCGCACGCGCCCTCGTCAATGACCCGCCCATCATCCTGGCCGATGAGCCGACGGGAAACCTGGACTCCGCGACCGGAGCGCTTGTAATGGAGACCTTCCATAAGCTCCAGAAGCGCGGCAAAACCATCGTGCTCATCACACACGACCCCGGCATCGCCGCCGAGGCCGACCGTGCCGTGACCATCCGCGACGGTCGCGTTCACGACGGCGCGTATATTCCACATGCACCGCGGACCCTACGCAGCGCCGTAGATAGCTTGCCCATGATTTCCGCCTCCGTCAACCGGCCGAAAGGAGAGATGGCATGAGCGCCCGCGATCTCATCCAGGAAGCCATTCACTCGCTCGAAGCCAACAAGTGGCGCAGCCTGCTCACCATCCTGGGCATTGTCATCGGCATCGCCTCGGTTATCGCCATGACTTCGCTCATCGGCGGCATCCAAAACAGCCTGGTCAACAGTCTGGGCCTCAATGCGGCACGCATGGTGCAAATCTATTCGTCGCAAGAACTCACCGAGTCGGACATCGAGAAGCTTCAAAAACTGGTTCCGCAGATAGAGCAGATCGGCATTGTCGACAGCGCGTACACCGAGTACAAGACCGGCGATAAAAGCTATACCGTCATGGCACAGGGTGTCGATAGCGACATGCTCGACGCCGTGGGGGCCAGCAAGCTCGTTGCGGGGCGCACCTATTCCCAGGTCGAGTCCCAATCAGGCTCGCGCGTGGCGCTCATCAGCCGCAACGGCGCCGATCAGCTTTTCGGCAACGAACAGGATGCGCTGGGGAAAACCATCAAGGTTTCCAACGGCGAGGTGCAGATTGTAGGCGTGATTGATGGCGGCAGCGACTCCATGGGCTCGCTCACGCTGTATATGCCACGCGAAACCATCTCCGGGCTGTTTAGCGACGAGAATCCTTCATTCCCCAGCGTGACGGCACTTGCCGCCGAGGGCACGGACATGGATGAGCTTTGTAAGACCATCGAGTCCAAGGTGCGCGCGATGAAGGGCATCAAGGAGGAGGATGAGTACGACAGTGTATCGGCGACATCCATGAAAAGCGCCATCGATGCACTCAACTCCTTTATGGGCGCATTCTCGCTCATCATGGGCGCTGTCGCCAGCATCTCGCTGCTTGTCGGCGGTATCGGCATTATGAATATGATGCTCACCAACGTGACTGAGCGCATCCGCGAGATCGGTATTCGCCGTGCTCTGGGCGCCAGTCGTCGCGATATCACCGCGCAGTTTTTGGCCGAGTCTTCGGCATTGTGCATCACCGGCGGTCTGCTGGGTGTCCTGATTGGCTATCTGCTGGCATGGGGACTCACGTTCTTTGCCGCAAGCTCGGGCATCATGAGCGAGTTTGGAGCTACCGGGACGATCACGCCAAGCTTCTCCATTACGACAGTGTTGATCGCGTTTGCCGTATCGGTCGGCATCGGCGTAATCTTTGGCTTCTACCCCGCTCGACGCGCGGCAAAGCTCGACCCGGTGGAGTGCCTACGCTACCAGTAAGCCACCACCAACAAGTTGCGGTGAATTAGAGCGCCTAGCGCGCGAACTCCCGTAAGAGCGCGTCTTCCACTTCCCGAAGCGAAAGGGCCCCGCCTCCCTCGGCGGGACGGGCGACCACGATACAGCGCGCTCCCACGTCGCGCGCGGAGGCGATCTTCTCGGCCGTGCCGCCTACGGTTCCCGAGTCCTTGGTCACAAGCCACTGGGCGCCCACCTGCCGAAGCATCGCCTCGTTGAGCTCGCGGGTGAAGGGCCCCTGCATGCCGATGACGTGCGACGGCGAAAACCCCGCGTCGATGCACTTCGTTATAGCACCGGGCAGCGGAAGCACACGCACGAAGAAGCGCTCCGCGAAATCGGCGACGCGCGTGTAGGGAGCAAGCTCCTTGCTCCCCGTCGTCAGAAGCGCGCGACCCGGGTTCTCGGAGAGAAAGCGCGCTGCGCAGGCGATCGACGCGACCGACACGACGCCTTTGGGCAGCGCCTCGACCGGGCGCGCAAGGCGCAGGCATCGTGCACCCATGGCGAGCGAAGCGGCCCGGATGTTGCCGCTTGCGAGCGTAGCGAAGGGATGTGTGGCGTCGACGACGATGCGCGCGCCGGAAAGCTCGCGCTCCATGTCGGCCTCGTCGAGCCTGCCCGCATGCACCTCGATGCCCGGAAGCTCGCCCAAAAGCTCGCCTCCGTACTCGGTTGCCGCGTAGGCACGGGCGGGGATGCCCGCCCCGCTCGCCCATTCGCACAGAAGGCGGCCCTCGGTGGTGCCGGCGAAGATGCGCAGCGCCGGCGCGGATGCGGGCGCCGTCACTTCGGGCCGCCTGGGCGCGTGATCTGGTAGAGCAGCGCGTTCATAATGGCGGCCGCCACGGTCGAGCCGCCCTTGCGACCCCTCGCGACGATGGCCGGCACGCGTCGCGCGAGTAGCTCCTCTTTCGCCTCGACCACGTTCACAAACCCGACCGGCACCCCAACGACGAGCGCGGGCGCGATCTTCCCCGCGTCCATGAGCTCGGCGAGGCGCAGAAGTGCTGTGGGAGCGTTGCCGACGGCCACGATGAGCGGACCCTCGATGCCGCAAGCTTTGTCCATGCTCGCAACGGCGCGAGTCGTGCCCGCGGCGCGCGCCGTTGCGGCGACATCAGGGTCGGCCATATAGCACACGGCCTGGCAGCCGATCTTCGCGAGCGCGGGCTTGCTTATGCCTGCGAGCGCCATGTTCGTGTCGGTGAGCACCGTGGCCCCTGCGCGCAGTGCGTCGAGCGCACAGTGCGCGGCGTCATGGGTGAACACGAGGGAATCGGCGTACGAGAAGTCAGCAGTGGTGTGGATGACGCGCTTCACGACGGGCTCTTCGAGCGGCGGG
>UQKV01000049.1 GCA_900541665.1 uncultured Collinsella sp. | reverse complement strand
GAGCTCAAGGAAGGCCCAGGCAGGCATGTCGCCGGAGTACTTCGCGTAGAGGCTCGAGCTGTAGGGGCTGCGGCCGCTCATCTTGAGCTCGCGCAGGCGGTACTCCCTGTTTGCAGTGGTAAGCGATGCCATGTAGTCGGCCACGATGGCGTAGCCGTCCTCTCCACGGTCCTCCATCTCGCGAAGCAGTGTCACCTTCTGGAAATGCTCGATGTCGAGCGTCATGCCGAGCAGGGCGTGGCGCAGCTCCTGGTCGAGCGCCGCGAGCAGGCGCAGCTGGCCGAAGTCGAGGTCTACGTAGCGGCCGTCGCGCGGGCCTCCCTCGTATTTCGAGAAGAGTTTGCGGTAGGATGCGAGCTTGAAGAAGTTGCACTTGTCGCGCAGGTAGTCCGAGGCCTCTTCCTCGGAACACAGTTCGAAGGCTACGCCCTTCTGCTTGAGGTGCTCTATCTGCTGCTCGATCGTGAGGATCGGCTTCCTATCGTGGGGTTCGGCCATGCTCGGTCTCCTGTCATTGATTTGAGAATCCTATTCTACCAGCATGTTTGCCCTGAATCCTGAAGGCCCGTTCGCCAACTCATAAGCAAGCCACCTGAGACTACTCACTTTGTTCACGAATGGCGAAGACCTGCGACCTGGGGTTTTGCAAATGGCGCGCAAGCCACCCGCGTTAATTCACTTGCGATTGCAGCTGGCGGCTTGCGGGCAAAAGGGCGGTTGAGTTTCAAAACGGGCGTTTTCGGCGCCATCGAGCCTCCAAAGGCGACCCGCCGCGCACTTTGGGACAAAAACAAAAACTCAAAGCCCTGAGTTTGAAAAAAGTTTTTGAGGTTGTCCCAGCTTTTGTCCCCGAAGCCGACGAAACGCGACATCGCGTCATTCGGCGGCACGCGTTCCGTGTCGATGCCGAAAACTGGGTGTAACTGGAGTGACGGGACGGCAGAACCGACGCCATCGAGTGGGAGTAAACGATATTCGTTGATTTCAAGCCTCTGGCCTGCGAAAACAGGTCGGGGGCTTCTTATTTTGCAACCTCTGTGCAACCTTTGCGGTTTCGCGCCCCGTGAACAGGGGACGTAGCACTGTTCACGTTTGGGCCCATGTCGGCACCGATCATTGCCCGCGCTGCTTCTGCTTGCGCTTCAGCTTCCGCTGCTCGAAGCACGTCGCCCGGGGTTCCTCGCCAGAGGAGAACTGACCGTTCCTTGCGAAACCGCGAGACCAGCTATATCCGCTTGCTGCGGGCTTGCTTGAGCCAGTTCCTCTTGAAAGAGCCTATACCTCCGAAGAACTTGTTGTACGTCTCACCGTTCTCCTTGGCCTCGCACTTGACCAAGGCAAGTTCGATGGTGCAGAGGTAATCCGCCACTTGCTCGAGGCGGTAGTCGGTCATCGAGGTCTTGCGGCGTCGGACGACCCCTTTTGAGAGGACCTTGCCCACCGAGCCGTCTCGCCCACGGAACAGAAGGAGCGCATCCTCGCGACCTTCGGCGACCTGTGCTGCGAGATGGAGGGCTGCACCATCGCGCAGGGCCCTTTCCAAAGCGAAGTGTCGGGCCGAAGTGTTGAGCGTCGGCCCTGAATGTTCAATGGCCGTTGTTTTCTGCCCCTCAAGTGGTGAACTTCTCCTCGGGGCTGTTGATTCCCCCACGCGCCCCCTTCCGTTCTCTGTGTTCCCCTTATACTCCTTGTACAAGGAGGTAAGAAGTCATGGACAAGACCGCACAGGACAGCTTGGCAAAGAAGTCCGTCGACATGAGGGACAGGATTCTCGAGCATCTCGAGGCCCTCACCTCTGCCGTCTCGCTCGACGACCTTGCCCGTCTGTCCACCTCCGACATCGCCGAGACGCTCATCATCTCCAGGAGCCTGGCGAGCCAGTACCTCAACGACCTTGTTCGCGCCGGCCTTGTGGTTAAGGTGGCGGGCAGGCCTGTCCGTTATTTTCATCGCCGCGCGTTCCAGAAGCGTTTTCAGGTAAAGCTCTCTGCAAGCGAGTACGCCTCGCTCGCCGACCTCATCCAGGCGACGGGAATCGCCGATCACCGCGACTTCGCGCGTGCCGTGGGCTTCGACCTGAGCCTCAGCTCCGTTGTCGAGCAGTGCAAGGCTGCGGTTCAGTACCCTCCGTTTGGCCTGCCCATCCTCTTGAGCGGCGGCGTGGGTGTCGGTAAGTCTTTCCTTTCTCGCCTTGTGTACGAGTACGGCAAGAACCAGGGCTTGCTGTCCCGCGACTCCTCCTATGTGCGCATCGACTGTGCCGGGGTCCCGGACGCCGCCTCGTTCAACGGGCTTCTTGACGAGTCGATCGCGAAATCGCGCGGGGGTGTGGTTTTTGTCAACGGCATCGAGGCACTCTCTCCCTCTGCGATGGAGCACTGCCTTGCGACGGCCCTCGGGCTCGATGCCTCCCAGGATGCGCCGCGCGCTCGCCTCGTTCTTTCGACGACGCTTTCCGCCGATGACCTGAAGGTTTCCTCGGCCTACAGCAAAATGCCCATCTGTGCCCGCGTCCCCTCACTCAAGGAGCGGACCCCCGAGGAGCGCGAGGATCTCATCTTGAGCTTCCTGCGCAGCGAGGGGTGCCGAATCGGTTCTGATGTGAAGATCAGCCGCGGCGCATACCGTTGCCTCGTGAACGCGGACTTTTCCGATAACATCGCCGGCTTGCGCGCCTGCGTGACGAACTGCTGCGCCAAAGCGTTCCTCAATCGCGAGGGCGACTACGTCGTCGTTCGCCCGTATCTTCTTCCCAGTGGGCTCCTCTCCTCCGCGCAGATCGATCAACAGCCCGACGATGGCGTTCTGATCGACGCGTCTCTGGATGCCGCCGAGAGCACAGGGCCGGTCGAGCAGGCGCTCGATGCCCTGTGCTCCCTCGATGAGCGATTCTGCGCCGGGGAGCTTTCTGTCTCCGAGCTCGTCTCGCAAGCTGTCTCCGCTGTGCGCGGCGTTGAGGATCACTTGATCTTCGGCCGCGGCGTTACCTCCTCGAGGTCGCGCGCCTTCGAGCGCGTCGTGGGCGCGGTCCTTGCCGACGCAGGCTCTTCTTATGGCATCGAGCTTTCGAGGAAGGTCGCTTTTTTACTGGCCCAGGAGATTTGCCTGCAGTTGTGGCCGGGCATCGGCCTGGCTAAGCGAAAGTCTGCCTGTGCGGAGCAAATCTCCCACCTCCTCGGTGCCGTGACCTCCGAATTGCCGTTTGCCTCGAGTGTCTCCGATCAGGTCGCCGCAGACGTGGAAGGGGCGCTTGGAATCTCGCTCGATCACTTCACGAAGACGCTTCTGACGCTGTGCGTCGCATCGGAGTCTCGCGATGCGAAGGCCCTTCGGACGCTCTGCGTCATCTTGTCCCACGGCTACTCAACGGCGACGAGCATCGCCGACGCGGCGAACCGTATGCTCGGCATGCATGTGTACGAGGCGGTCGACATGCCCTACGACCAGCAGCTGAAGGATATCGTCGGTCCGCTCCAGCGCCTCGTCGACCGCCATTCCTACTGCACCGGGGTCGTGTTCCTCGTCGACATGGGCTCCTTGGAGGAGGCCTATAAGGCCCTCGAGAACGTTACCGACTCCACTATCGGCGTGGTGAACAACGTCTCTACCGGTCTTGCGCTCGAGATCGGGGTCGGGCTGCTCGGCGGCAAGTCCATCGCCGAGGTTCTTGGCGACGCGACCGCCGCGTGCGTGACGCACTGCAAGGTGATCGAGCGCGTCAACCGTGAGGACGCCATCGTCTTCTGCTCCGAGTCCGGGGTCGACGCCGCGGAAAGGATACGCCAGCTCGTCTCGCAGAGCCTCCCGCGCACCATAGGCGCGCGCCTGCTCACGAGGCCCTTCAAGCAGCTCGTCGCGAACGGGTCGAACGACGCCGTTTTCTCCGAGCACCGCGTCTGCGCCGTCATCGGCACGGGAGACCCCGGGGTCGCCTCCGTCCCCTTCGTCGCCCTCGAGGACATCATGTCGACGGCGTCCGCCTCTAAGGTTGATGCCGTGTTCGGCAGGTGGCTTGACGCTTCCGAGCTCTCTTCTTTCCACGAGAAGCTGCTCTCGAACATGACGCTGCAGAACGTCATCCGCTCCATCACCATCCTCGACCCGGAGCGGCTATTCCACGAGATCGAGAGCGCCGTGCACGAGCTTCAGCGCAGGACAGGCGAGAAGATCGGCAGCAACGCCATCATTGGGCTCTACGTCCACCTCTGCTGTCTCGTCGAGCGCCTTGTTACCAGAAACCCCATTGAGACCTACGTTGGCCAGGACCGCTTCGAGGAGGAACGCGCCGATTTCATCGAGTCCTTCAGGCAGAGCTTCTCGAGCATCTCGACGCGCTATCGCGTAGAGGTTCCCGTAAGCGAGATCGCATATGTCTTCGACTACATAAGCGTGAGCGCCGCCCCGGCGCGAGAAGAGCGCCTCGGCTCCTCGGACCTCCTGCTCGACGAGTGACCTTCCCCGCGCCGCCGCGAGCTGACCGCGCGTCCTCAATAATCCGATAACCCCTTGCCCGGCGCGAATCCGGATAGCGCCGAGGCAGTACCGAACGTAAAACTTCATTTGATAGGAGCAAACATGAGTGTTGTTATGGCACGAATCGACAATCGCCTGCTTCACGGCATCATCGTGACGCAGTGGGCCCCGGTGTCGGGCGCGACCCGAGTCATGGTCATCGACGACAAGGTCGCCGGCGACGAGGTCCTGAAGTCCACCATGAGGATGGCGCGCCCCGCGGGCATGGCCGTCTCGATCATCTCCGAGGAGACCGCGCTCAAGAACTTCGCGGCGGGCAAGTACGACCGCGAGAAGGTCTTTGTCATCGCCAAGGAGCCCGAGACGATCCTTCACCTGGTCGAGTCGGGCATCGAGCTCCCGTCGCTGATCGTCGGCGGCTCTCTTGTCAAGGAGGGCGGCGTCCAGCTCACCCAGCGCGCCTATGCCTCCGCCGAGAACGTCCAGAGCTACAAGGCGCTCATCGCCCGCGGCGTCAAGGTGACGGCACAGTTCGTGCCCGCCGACAAGCCCGTCTCCGTCGCCGACCTCATCTAAGGAGGGATCATGGTCAACTTCACTATCCTGCAGGTCGTCCTTTTGACCCTGCTGGCCTTCATCAAGCACGTGGACTACTACGGCATCCCGATGATCTTCGTCAACTATGCCGTCTTCTGGGGCCTTATCACCGGTGTCGTCATGGGCGACTGGCAGACCGGCCTCGTCATCGGCGGCACCATCCAGCTCATGCAGCTCGGCGTCGCGGGCTTCGGCGGCTCGTCGATTCCCGACTACGGCACGATGGCCATCATCGCCACAGCCTACGGCGTGACCCTGGGCGCGGACACGGGCCTCGCCATCGGCCTGCCGGTCGGCATGCTCGGCATCCAGCTCGACGTCATCGTCAAGATCCTCAACGGCTTCGTCGTCGAGAAGTCCCAGAAGTTCTGCGACGAGGGCAAGTTCAAGCAGATGAACGCCATCCTGTGGGTCTGCCCCGTGCTCTTCGGCCTGTGCGCCGCCCTGCCCGTCTTTGTCTCCGTGACCCTCGGCCAGCCCGCCGTCAACTGGCTCCTCGAGGTTATGCCCCAGTGGTTCCTTTCCGGCCTCACCCTCGCCGGCAAGATGCTCCCGGCCGTCGGAATCGCGATGCTGCTGCGTTACATGCCCACCGGCAAGTACTTCCAGTACCTGCTCGCCGGCTTCTTCCTCTCGGCCTTCCTGAACGTGCCCATCATCGGCGCCGCCATCGTCGGCTTTGCCCTCGCGATCGCGTTCTACCAGCGCGCCGAGAGGGACACCGAGCTCGCCGCCCACGCTTCCGCAGACGCCTTCATCGGAGAGGATGAGTAACCATGGAAAACGAGAACATCACCGCCGTCGCCGAGGGCAAGCCCTCCGGCTACAAGGTCACCAAGAAGGACCTGCGCAACGCGAACTGGCGCTGGCTCATGAGCGTGTGCACCTTCAACTACCAGACCCAGCAGGGCGCCTCAGTCGCCTACGCCCTCTCGCCGGTCCTGAGGAAGATCTACACGAACGACGAGGACTATAAGCAAGCGCTCAACAACCACTTCCGCTACTACAACACCCAGCCTTGGCTCGCCGCCATCATCCTTGGCGCCTGCGTGGCCATGGAGGAACGTGACGGCCTAGCGGCGGCGGACGCCGTCCAAGACCTGAAGATCGGCACCATGGGACCGCTCGCCGGCGTCGGCGACTCCCTGCTCATGACCATGATCCCGACCATCATGGGCTCCATCGCCGCCTATATGGCCATCGAGGGCAACCCCGTGGGAGCCGGCATCTGGTTCGCGCTCATCCTGGCCATCTTCTGGGTCCGCATGCACGCCCTCGAGTTCGGCTACAAGCAGGGCGTGAAGCTCGTCACCGACTTCAGCGAGAAGCTTCCCAACCTCACTGCCGCCGCCTCCGTGCTCGGCCTCACCGTGGTCGGCTGCCTCATCGCCTCGGTCATCGGCGTCACCTGCCCGATTAGCTTCAGCTTCGGCGACGTCGCGATGGAGATTCAGCCGCTGCTCGACAAGATCCTGCCTGCCATGATCCCCGCCGCCATCACGGGAAGCGCGTATTACCTTCTTACCAAGAAGAACGCGAGCATGACGGCCCTCATCCTCGTGGTGATTGTCCTCGCGATGGTCGCCTCTGCCGCCGGCATCCTCGCTTAGCTTCGACCCAAGAGATTGGTGAATCAATGAGAAAGATAGTTGTGGCGAGCCATTCCCTTCTCGCCCAGGGCTTCAAGGACACCCTCGAGTTCCTTACGGGTAAGGGCGACGCCGTCAACGCCGTGTGCGCCTACGTGAACGACAACGGCGAGGGGCTCGACGCGGCGGTCGAGGCGGCTCTTTCGGGCACTGACGAGGTCGTCGTACTTACCGACGCGTTCGGCGGCAGCGTGAACCAGCGCTTCTCCCGCTTCGCCTCCGACCGGATCCACGTGATCGCGGGTGTCAACCTCCCGCTCGCCATGACGGTCGCGCTCGCGCGCCCCGACGAGAAACTCGACTTCGATGCCCTCGTCAACGAGGCGCGCCAGCAGATCATCTACGTGAACGGTGTCAGTTCTGCCGAGTGCGACGACGACGAATAGAGGAGGTCGACGATGAGAGAGTTCCTTAAGGACGTGTGGATGCACGGCGGTGAGGAAAGCCGCGCCATCACCCCCGAGAACATCACGGGCGAGAAGGGCCGCGCCGCCATGTCGGCCAGCCACCTCGGCGTCGGCCGCAAGGGCTCGTGCTGCGTGCCCCTTGAGTCCGGCGAGACCATCACGCTCGCGGACATCGAGGGCCCCGGCATCATCCGCCACATCTGGATGACCGTCCCCGACAAGACCGCCGCCGGCAGCTTCGTCATGCGCGACCTCGTGCTGCGCTTCTACTGGGACGACGAGGAGACCCCCTCGGTCGAGTGCCCTGTCGGCGACTTCTTCTGCAACGGCTTCGGTGAGCGCGCCATCGTCAACTCGATGCCCATCTGCGTGAACCCGACGGGCGGCATGAATTGCTACTTCGAGATGCCTTTCAGGAAGCACGCCAGGGTCACGCTTACGAGCGAGCACCCCGGGTTCATTAAGTACATCTTCTACACGTTCAACTACGCGCTCACCGACGTGCCGGACGACGCCATGTACTTCCACGCCCGTTTTAACCGCGAGCGCAGCACCCGCAGGGGCGTCGACTACACCGTGCTCGACGGCGTGCGCGGTAAGGGCTACTACGTCGGCACCTACATGGCCCTGTGCGCCCTGGAGCGCTATTGGTGGGGCGAGGGCGAGATGAAGTTCTTCCTCGACGGCGACGAGGAGTTCCCCACGGTCACCTCGACGGGAGCCGAGGACTACTTCGGCGGTGCCTGGGCCTTCCTCGACAGGCCGCCCCACGCGCTGCCCGAGGCGCAGTGCTTCAACACGCTGTTCGCCGGCTACCCGTACCGCTCGACGCGCGACGCCACGCGCGACCGCTTCAGCGCGGGCAAGCCGAACCCGAACCCGATGCTCGCGACCAACGACGACGCGCTGCCCAGGCACGGCCTCTACAGGTGGCACCTTCCCGACCCGATCTCGTTCAAGGAGGACCTGCGCGTGACGTTCCAGGACCTCGGCAACGACGACATCAAGCTCTACGAGCGCGAGGACGACATATCCACCGTCGCCTACTGGTACCAAAGCGAGCCGCACGCCGTGCTCGCCCCGTTTGCCGCAAGGCAGGACCGCGTGCCCAGGTAGGGTCGCCTCGAAACAAGCCGACGTTATGGGCGCCCGCGGTTGACCATGACTGCGGGCGTCCCTTTGCAAGGAGGATCACATGAGCGAAAAGCAAATGAGGCTCGGCGCCCTCGAGGCCGGCGGGACCAAGATGGTCTGTGCCGTGGTGTCCGGCGACGGCGAGGTCCTCGACCGTATGGAGACCCCGACGCTTACGCCCGCCGAGACCGTCCCGCAGATGATCGAGTGGTTCACCGCCCGCGATGTGGACGCGTTGGGCATCGGCGCCTTCGGCCCGACCTGCGTCGACCCCAATGACGAGCGCTACGGCTCCATCCTCCAGACGCCCAAGCTCGCGTGGCGAGGCCATGGTCTTCGCGCCGAGTTCGCCGACGCCCTCGGGATTCCGGTGGCCTACGACACGGACGTGAACGTTGCCTGCCTCGGCGAAGTGGTCTTCGGCTGCTGCAAGGGGCTCGAGGACGCCGTCTACGTGACCGTCGGCACCGGCGTGGGCGCGGGTGTCATGTGCGCGGGCAGGCTCCTTCACGGCATGCTGCACCCCGAGGCCGGCCACATGCTGGTAAGGACCCGTTCCACCGAGGGGGGACGCTGCGTCTGCCCGAGCCACGCGAGCTGTCTCGAGGGCCTTGCCTCCGGCCCCGCCATCGCCGCGCGCTGGGGAAAGCCCGCGGCCGAGCTCGCGGACAACGATGAGGTGTGGGCGCTCGAGGGGGATTATCTGGGGCAGATGTGCGCGAACCTCGTGCTCATGTACTCGCCTCGCCGCATCGTCCTCGGCGGCGGCGTGATGCACCAGGAGCAGCTCTACGGCATCGTCCGCAAGAAGACCCTCGAATATCTGGGTGGCTACATCCAGACCGCCGAGCTTAAGGACATGGAGAGCTACATCTGCGCCCCGGGCTGCGGCGGCGACCAAGGAATCCTCGGCGCGGCCGAGCTGGCAAGAAGGACGCTCGCGTAACTTGCGCTCTCTCCGCCACACAACGCGTTAAGAAAAGACGAGCGCTTCTTGCCAATTGGGCGGCAAGAAGCGCTCGTCTTTTGCATTTGTTTTTGGGGCAGGACGCCCCGCCTCCGCTAGAGTCCCTGGACCGCCACACCCACGAGGTTTGGACCGGTGTGGACAAGAAGCGCGGGGCTGATGTCGGAGCGGACGACCTCCACCGCGTTGGCCACGCGCTCGCGCAGGGCCTGCTCCATGCGGTCGTAGAGGTCGGCGTAGGCCGAGGTGCAACTTACGGCAAAGCGCACCTTGGGGTGCTTCTCGACGATGGCGGTGATGAGCTTGACCTCGGTGCGATGCGGTACTTGTACAGCCATTTCGTGTGCGTGAGGCTGTTGGCTTTCTGGGCCACAGCAATCACCTTCCCCCTAGCATGATGACCTGAACAATCCTCATGCTAGGGGGAAGGTTTTTGTCGCGTAGCGGAAATTGGCCTCCACCCACTGAGCGGGTGGCTTTCTATGCCGCGCGGCACGGACTAAAGTCCATGAATAAAAACGAGGAAGGCCACGTCCGGCCTCCCTCGCGTGCCCTTGCACGCCCAATATGTGCCGTAAAAGCTGTCTTCTTCAATGTCAAAGTGAGCGCGCTTCATTTTTGTCTCTCAAAATCTTATTTTCACGATTTGCATTTTCATCCCGTTGTCACCGACCCTTGCGAGAAACCGGAAAAAGCTGCTGACAGAAGGGTCTCTCAAATCGTTGTAACCCAGCATATAGCCGCGACTTGTGACCTGCAGACGGCTGTTCCACGCGCCGATTTCCTTGGCGGCATCCGAAACCGCAAAATATGCCCCCACATCCTTGATTTTTGCAGTCTTAAGCCATGTTTTTGCGATCATCTTTACCGCCGTCCGATTGGCAGCATCAAAGACCAGCACACTGCCGGGGAAAGCGTTCGCCATCCCCCGCACCAGTTCCCGGACCTGCTGGGTCAGAAAGTAATAGAACACCCCGGAGGCAAAGAACACCGCCCCGCCGGAGGCATCGATTTTGCTAAACCATGCGGTGTCTTTCAGGTCGCAGGGGATATTTTGTTCTCGATCCCCGGCGGGCAGTAGCTGCTGTCGCAAGGCAATCACATCCGGGAAGTCCAGATTGTAGATCTTGCATCTACCGTTGTCGCAGGTTCTGCCGGTGTTGTCCAGCCCACAGCCCAGATTGACCACCGCCGCATTGGGGTGGCCTTTCAGGTAATCCCGCACCTCGAAAGCAAGATCACTCTGCCGCATGGCCACCTCCAGCGCACCAAAGCGCTGCATCAGGCAGCGGGAGTTTTTCTCTGCCTCTGAAAAGTCGTAGTCGATCTGGTCGAGCAGGCGAACCGCTGTTTCATCTCTGTAAAGGTTCGGGTACAGCTCCGTACACAGCTTCCGGGAATACAGTGGGAGGATCAGCGTCTCCTGAACGGTGTTTTTCTCAATTTTACATTTCATAGGTTTCTTCCTCAGTGAATAAAAACTGTCGTAATTGCCGCCAGCACAGCCGCTATGACCGTCATGCCTATCGCCATGTGTGGGATGGATGCAAAAATGCCCGCATGATGTCCTCAAACGCCATATCCGTCACACTGCCTTGCAGAACGGCGCAACGCCCCTCCTGAATTGCAGTTCGGTTGAGCTTCCTGGCCTTCTCCACGCTGACGGGCGAATAGTCGACGCCCTTGACGACGCCATGCGGGCATTTTTCCAGCAGCCGTTTTATGTTCGCCCCGCCGCCGCAGCCGCAATCCAGCACCTTGGCGTTTGGCGCAAGTCGTAGAAATCGAAGTCCCCACCGCGCCACAGGGCTGTGGCCCAGATTCACCATGGCAACCATAAGTTTTCCGCCGAGGCCCACGGGCTTGCGGGTTTTTTCAAAGAACGACATCTGGCCCCTCCGATTTCGTGCATTCTGCATAGGTCAACGGGAACGAGGCCTTCAACACCGCGCTTTTCTGCACCGCCCAGCCGTTTTGACGCAGGAAACGCAGGTATTCCTCGCTTGTCCACCTGCTGTGGAGGGGGAATCCCGCCATACTCATGAAAAAGGCTTTTGCCTTGCCGGAAACCGAGCTCCCCACGTGAGTGAAGGTTGGCGCGATGAGCACGCCGTCGTCCTTCAGCACCCGCCTGATTTCTTGCAGGGCCTTTTCCGGATGCGGCACTATGTGAAGCGCGTTGGACGCAATCACCACTTCGAAGGACTTCTGTGCATAGGGCAGGTGGAACATATCTTGTACGGAAAAGTGCAGCTTTGCGGATTGATTGTCCCGTTTTGCTTCAAGGATCATCTTTGCAGAAGCGTCCGTAGCCTCGATGTGCGCCGCCGCATTCACGATGCTCTTTGCGATAAGCCCCGTGCCGGTGGCAACCTCCAGCACGGTTTTTGCTTTCACCACCGGCCTGATCAGCTCATACATCTTCTCATACGCCGCCCGGTCCTTTCGCATGAAACGGTCGTACCGACCGGCATTCTTGTCCCAGAAGCCCTTGCGTTCGTGCATGGCTATCGCCCCCAAACAGTTAGAGCCATCTAACTATAACACACGAATCATACAGTAAGATAAGGCTAACCTTTTTTCCTGGCTAAGATGCATCTCTTCGGTTTTCGCTTATAACAGCGCGAGTCAGATACTAGGCTGGAGCTGAAGAAGGAGCTTGGCGGACAGGTAGGTCGATACCGGTTCCCGGAACGGTGATCCAGCCAATTACACCAGGGCTCTAGTCATTGAGTGGGAGTAATTCCGCACATTATCGTGAGGTTTAATAAAGGTGGTTTTGTCAGTGATTTAGCGGCTTTTCATGTCCTGAAATTACCAGCAAGCCATCTGAAACGATGAAAGCTAATGGCCCTTTGAACACTTTTCAAAGGGCCATTTTTATGCGTTTTACCTGCGGTAACTCACTGAATTCCGCTCGACGTTAAGAGCCCGGTACCCAGATACATCACGATTTTGCGCTGTTGACCTGCGAATAACCGATTTACAGAGAGCTTTGTGCCCACAGGTAATAACATCCTTATCCGTTAACCAGGTTGCGCACTCATTCCGTACTCGCAGATTATAGACCTCTGTGAAGACGCGATTCGAGCATGGACTTTAGTGTAGAGCGTATACGCTCGCCATAGTTTTCTAGCCCATATGCCTTCAGCACAGCATCGTCAAAAATCTTCCTATCCTCAAGATCCAATTCAACTAACGCCTCTTCGACTCGTCTACTCTTTAACGGCTCGAATGCCGTCAGTATGGCTTCACGGTCCTCAGCTGAAACGAGATCAGGATTGAGCATCTGCATTTCTCTAAACGTTGCAGCGCGCGTATCAAGCGCCCCAAGAGCCATAGGGGCGGCGGAGACTTCAATCAAGAGCATGCCTAGCGTTGAATTCAGCAAAGAAAGACACAGCTCTTCATCAAGCGCAGGATCCTTTGCCTTAAAACACAGGACTCGTTGATTAGCAACAAAGCGAGTTCCCTTAGGAGCGCCAGCGAAGAACAGGCGTCCGCCGGTATTCATGCTGGTTGTAAAGGATAGCGGCTTACTGTCGGGAAGCGTATACCAGTAAGGGCGATGGCTGTTGCATGAAGCGTTTATGGACTGAACGCTACGGATATGGGTCAAGGTTTTTTGATAACCGTTTTCCTCCAGGTAGTCTTCTGACTTGTCGCAATAGAATGCATAGGCGTTAGGCTTAAGCGTGAAACTGTTTACCCCTCGAAGATTCTTTAAGAGATCAAGCCTAAACTCATCGTCAACAAATGTCGGGTCATCTGAGTAGAAGAAACTATCTTGTCCGGATTTGGTGCCCCTCGCTATATCGAACTTGCACCTTGCCTTGTGCAATCCTGCTCTCATTTCGTACAAGAAGGATGCGCCCTGGCAGATTGCATAGTATGACAGGCCAAATTGCTTATATTTAAGCACATCCTCCCATCGGTATTCTTTCTCTGAGAAGAAGGCGCAATCTCCCGAATGAGCAATGATGCAATTGCTGATTTGCCGTCGAATAGAGTCGTTCTCCAAGTCGGCAATGCTTGCCGCAATGACTCCAAGGTGCGTCTTATCCGGGTCGGAGGAGCCCTTTTTCTTTAATACCAAGACAGCGTTCATTACATCGGCATTGCTAAACCATCTGTATTTGCCGTTAACGTAAATACCGTCCACAGAAAACACCGACTTCAAGGCGTCGAGGAAATTATCGCCAGCTGACGTGCAGAGCCAAGAGTTTGAAGTGAGCAGACAGATATAACCATCGTCGGACAGCAAGCTTTCCAAATGAAGGGCAATATAGCAGTACAGGTCGTTTCGATCTGAAAGAGCTACATTAAACTCTCTTTGAAGCCGGTCTTTCAATTCTTGTTTTACAGCGTCATACCAAGAGATTTCTGTAGTGTTAAAATCGACAAAAGGCAGGTTGCTCACGATAGAGTCGAATTGCGGAACCGCAACTTCAAGCATCTCTCCACTTGCTGGGTCTACGACATTGAGACGCTTTCCCGGATCTACATCAAACACATTTTGCTTAAAGATCAACAGCGGTACTGCATCCGGGGAAAGGGAGGATAAGCTCTGGGTAGCAATCTGAAGAGGGAAATCATGGATGTCTGACATCCATGTAGTTTTGTATGCGATGGCGCCAGGATTCGGCTCAATATCGCGAAGCAACTCTTCTTTTCTCGACCAAACGGAGCAGCCAATCGTTCCAGTGCCACAGCAACAATCCCATGCATGGCCATAGGCGTTTCGAACGGCTATCTCACTCATCAGCTTGGCTAGAGGTTCTGGCGTTGGGTACTGACCAGCAATCTGTCGCTTTGCAACAGAAATACTGTCCTCAAGAATCTTATGAGAGTAATCGCTTTCCAGCCTGGTTATGTCACACTCAAGAAGAAGCTGATTAAAGGAAAGCAGGTCATCCCAAGTGGTGCAAGGCAAGATTGCAGAATATTTAAACTCGGAGAAAACATTGTAGAAATCACAATTCTCCGTGATGCGGCTAAAGTAATCTACGGCCTCGGAAATTTTGCATCCTTCTGTGATGTTCCCAATTACGCGAGCGGCATCGCATCTGCTCTGAATGATATTTGCGAACAAAAACTTATTCATCCAGTTGATGAGAATAATCTTTGCATACGCGGAAAACGGGTCAGTCTCGTCGTGTACATACTCTGCCTTAACGGCTGCCCACCAATTCTCAATAGTTGCTTTAACTTGCACATTTCGAGCTGCTTCGCGTTTAAGCTCCTCCGATACCACACCCTTGTTCTTGTTAATCAGCGCGGGCATAACCGAGCCAGTCAACGTATCGCCGAGAGAGCGATGCTTGATTGATCCAGTAGCGACGTATTCAGCAATTTTATCGATTAAGAAATGAGCAAACTGTCGCCATTCGCTTTCATAGAGAGAGATCGATTGACGATTGATAATATTCGGACTAATGGTCCAGTTTTCCGCAATATAAAACTCGCCATCTTCTCCGCAAACATGAAGCTGTGCATATTGGAAGTTCCACAATACAGTTGAATTGCAGTTTAGCAGCCTCGCCTTATTGTGAGCATCGTTTACAAAAGCCTCGTCATCGATAGGAACATCCGGGCATTTTGCTTCCCAGCCCTGCAAGATAACCGACTGGGACATATCAGAAAATAGAAGCACATCGGGAAACTTTACAAAATGTCCGCCATTAATCGTTCGTTCTCCACCAGCGCGCTTTATACAAATATCTCTGCTCTGAAGATAGGTGTTGATCTCGCTAATTAACTGGATGACAAACGATCGTTCATTGTCTTGAAATTGAACGCTCGTAATGTGGGAGTAATTTGTTGTTCCCATACTATGTCTCCTATTTGGTTTTAGCTAATTGCCTGCTGTTCCGCCTCAAAGGTTCGCTTGGCCTCTTTAATGCGCTGATTGCATACGTCGATGTAATCAACGGGCCGCTTCTTAAACAAAGCAACATCTTCGTTTTTCTCAATGCCGATGAAAGAACGCCCTTCCAGCACGGCTGCAACACAGAACGATCCGCTTCCGCAAGCGTTGTCGAGAACGATGTCTCCAGGATTTGTGTACGTCCTGATCAAATAACGACCAAGCTCAACCGGCTTTTGGGTAGGGTGGTATACGGCACCCTCGGATTCGGCCGTCTTAAAATAGACGATGTCAGTTGGATAACGGCTGCCGTCGCTCTTTACGTGCTTCGGGGAAAAATCTCCATAGCTTCCAGTGAGCTGATCTTTGCGAACTCCCTTGTCGTAGGCTTCACCTTCGCCCATCTGTGGGTTGTAAGTAGGCTGCGCCTTATAGAAAACGCAGATGTCCTCGTATTTGCGAAGCGGCTGCTTTTTCGCGTTCAAGAAGTTGGTTGCTTTTGATTCAAGACTTTAGTCTGCTGGCCGCGCAGCGGCCAGCTTTAAACCACCCGCTACG
>UQKV01000048.1 GCA_900541665.1 uncultured Collinsella sp. | reverse complement strand
GCTGGAGTGCTCGGAGGGCGTCAGGCCGACCCACGCCGCGAACGAGCGGGCGTTCGACTGGATAGAAAAACGCCCGTCGGCGGTGGTGCCGGCGGGCGCTGCTGTGCGATATGTTGCGTTGTGGGCTTAGTGCCTCATAAAGTGGTATTCGATCACATTGCTATAGGGGTGACCCGGGCCCACAATGCCCTGCGGGAACAGCGGCTGGTGCGGCGTGTCGGGGTACATCTCTGCCTCGAGGGCAAAGCCGGCGCCCCAGCCATAGTTGGCATCGTCCTTGGCGTGCTCGTCGCCCAGCCAGTTGCCGGTGTAGAGCTGCACGCCCGGTGCGGTGGTGTAGTAGTCCAGCTCGCGACCGGTCCACATTTCCTCGACGTGCATCGCGCGGCGCAGATTACGGCCGTACTGATAGCCATCGATGCACAGGCAGTGGTCGTAGCCACGTGCCTGCTTAATCTGCGGGTCGTCGGCTTCCATGCCGGGAGCGACGGGGCGCAGCTCACGGAAGTCAAACGGCGTGCCCTCGACCGGAGCAATCTCGCCGGTGGGAATGTTCTGCTCGTTAATGGGCAGGTAGTGGGCAGCGTTGGCAACAAAGAAGTGCTCGCAGTCCATGCCGGCGTTATGACCGGCAAGGTTAAAGTACGTGTGGTTGGTCATGGACACGTACGTGGCGCGGTCGCTCTCACAGCCATATTCGATACGGAAGCAGCCGGTGCGCGTCACGGTAAACACGGCCGTAAAGGTGCGGTTGCCGGGAAGGCCCAGCTCACCGTCCTCAAGCGAGGTGGTCATGCGCACGGCATTGTGGACCTCGTCGAGCTCAACGTCCCATACGCGCTTGTGCAGACCATGCTCAAGATCGCTGTGCAGGTTGTTGGTGCCCTCGTTGGCGGGCATATGCCAGTCCGTGCCGGCGATGGTGATCGTGGCACCTGCAGTGCGGTTGGCCACAGGTCCGATGGTCGCGCCAAAGCAGGCGGGGTTGTCAAAGTAATCCTCGAGCTTATCGAAGCCCAGCACCACATCACGCGCGTTGCCGGGGATGTCGGGCACGTCGATGCCCAACACGGTGGCGCCATAGTCCATAATGCGAACGCAGATCTCGGGCCCGTTGAGGGTGTAACAATGAACGGGGGTACCGCACGGCGCGGTGCCGAAAAGCTCGGAAGTGATCATTTGGTTCCTAACATCGAGGTATTTCGGACAAACTGTAGCGCGAACAGGCGAGATTATCACTACACCCCACTAAAGCAGGGGGTATTTTTCTCAAAAAAGTGATGATTGGAGCTGTGCGGGCGTTCATTTTTGACGCGCGCGAGTCTGATACAATTTGTTCGTTATTGTTTGAATTGACGTGAGCGTGGAACAGCGAGGACTCATCGTGATTAAAGCGGAGCGACAGGATAAGGTTCGGCAGCTGCTCGAGGAACAGGGAACGGTCTCGGTCAAGGAGATTTCGGATGCACTGGGCGTCTCGGATATGACGATCCGCCGCGATCTTGAGGAGCTTGCAAGCCTGGGCGAGATCGAGCGCGTGCACGGCGGAGCCCGTAGTGCGCAGGGTCGTCCGCACGCTATGTTGCGCCATGAGTATTCTCACAGCGAAAAGCGCACCAAGCATGCCGAGGAAAAGCTGCAGATTGCGCGCCGTGCTGTGGAGCTTATCGAGGAAGGCTCGACCATCTTTTTGGGCACGGGCACTACGGTGGAGCAGATGGCCTCGATGCTGCCGGCGTTTCGCCTGCGCATCGTGACTAATTCGCTTTCGGTGTTTAACCTGCTCGAGGCACGCGAAGACTGCGACCTGTGTCTCGTGGGCGGTATGTACCGTCGCCGCACCGCCGCTTTTGTGGGGCCAACGGCCGAGGATACTCTGCGTGCGTTGGGTATCGATGCGGCGTTTATCGGCGCCAACGGCATTCTGGATGGCGACGTGTCTACGTCTAATATGGATGAGGGTCGTATCCAACAGCTCGCCTTTAGCAAGGCCGACTCGCGCTATCTGATCGCCGACTCCAGCAAGATTGGCAAGCGCGACTTCTACACCTTCTGCCGTCTGGACAGCCTGGACGCCGTGGTGTGCGAGCCGGGCATCGCCGCCGAGGATCGCGCCGCCATCGAGGAACTCACGCAGGTCATTTGCTAGCTAGCGCTGCAAGCGATACATCTGCCCCCTGCCGGCGCGGGGGTACCGCTTTACAATGACGCGTAAAAATTTGCGCGCCATTTTACGTGTCAACGTGACGCGATTTGACGCGCAAATAGGAATTCATGGGCGCTCGGAAGATCGACGGAGTTCGTGAACCTGCAACTTGGTTGGGTAGCGTACGAAGTCCTCCAGCGGGACCGAATATGTTTTCGGTATCATATCGGTATCAAATGATACCGAAAGTATGTTCGTGATACCGAAAACTAGAAACCATGCCTCATAGCTGCTTGAAAAGTTCGGATTTGACTATCTTATTGTCTTGATCTGTAACATCTAGACGGTCAAAAGTGGTCTACATGTTACAGATCGAGATTGTTCGGCCCGGGCCACCCGTTCGTCTAAATCTGTAACAGCTAGGGCCGAAATACTCGACTAGATGTTACAGATCGAGACGAATGATTCGCTCGGGCCCACCAAAAACAAAAAGGCCGCATGCGAACCCGTGGAGGGATTCGCATGCGGCCGACAGGGGGTATGCGGCGGAAACTAGGCCATAAGCAGGCCGGTCTCCGCGACGTTCTTGTACCAGTACGCGCTCGCCTTGGGATAGCGCTTCTGGGTCTCAAAGTCGATGTAGAACAGGCCGTAGCGCTTGTTATAGCCGTTGGTCCAGGAGAACTGGTCCTGCAGCGACCACACAAAGTAGCCGTCGACGTTCACGCCGCCGTCGATTGCCTTGAGGATCCACGCGAGATGCTGACGCATGTAGTCGATACGAGGGGCGTCATCGATAAAGCCATCCTCGAAGTCGTCCTTATAGCCCATGCCGTTCTCGGTGATGTAGATCTTCTTGTAGTTGGGGTAATCGTTCTTAATGCGGAGCAGCAGGTCGTAGAGGCCCTCGGGATAGATGATCCAGTCCCAATCGGTGGTGGGTATGCCTTCGCGCACGCATGACTCGCCCACGCCCTTGAGGAACCAGCGCGAGGAGCCCTTGTCGCCGGTGCCATTGTGGTTGATGTCGTTTTCGCCCTCGGCGGCACGCAGGAACTGGCACTTGTAGGTGTTGACGCCCAGGCAATCGTTGTAGGGGAGCGCGGCGGTCAGCGCGGCGATGTCCTCGTCGCGGACGTCGAGCTCGCCGCCGGCGATATGAGCCAGCTTGGTCGCAGCCTCCATGGTGTCGGCTGCATAGTGGCCGCGGAAGGTGGCGTCGAGTACCCAGCGGTTGTTGATGACGTCGGCCATGCGAGCTGCCTCGCAGTCGGCGGCGTTGTTGGGATCGAGGGGATACTTGGGCTCCAGGTTCTGGACAATGCCGATCTCACCCTCAAAGCCGCCCTCATGGAAGGCGACGACGGCCTTGGCGTGGGCCACCATCATGTTGTGCATGAGCTGGAAGGCCTTGTCCAGGCGATACTTCTCGCCGTGCGGCCAGTTGCCGACGATAAAGCTGCCCTCGGCGGTTGCGGGAATCTCGTTAAACGTGAACCAGTGCTTGACCTCGGTGAACTCGGCAAAGCAGAACTTGGCGTACTCGACAAAGGCGTCGATCGTCGTGCGCGTCAGGAAGCCCTCGCCGCCGTCCTGGTAAAAGGCCTCGGGCGTATCAAAGTGATCGAGCGTGACATAGGGGATAACGCCGGCTTTATTGCAGGTGGCAAAGAGCTCGTGATAGAAGGCAACACCCTCGGGGTTAATCTCACCAGTGCCGTTGGGGAAGATGCGGCTCCAAGCGATGGAGACGCGGATACCGTTGATGCCGAAGCGCTGGCACAGGTCGATATCGACCGGGTACTTGTTGTAGAAATCGCTTGCGGGATCGGGGGAGAAGCGACCCTGAGCTGCCAGGAAATCGTCCCAGGGCACTTTGCCCTTGCCGTGCGTGCGGGTCTCGCCCTCAACCTGGTAAGCGGCGGTGGCGCCGCCAAACACAAAGCCGTCGGGGAACTGCATGGGGTTGGTCATGAGTCATCCTTTCTGTGGGATTCGAATAGGGAGAGGTGCCCGAACTGGGGATCCGGGCACCAACAGAGGGAGGAACCTAGTCGAGGTTCTCGCGGAGCCACTTGATGGCGCCAGCGGGGTCGCGAGTAAGGTCGATATATTCCTTACCGCGCGGGGCGAGCAGCTTAATGCCCAGGCGATCGGTGTCGGCCTTCATGTCGTTGTAGTAGCTACGGACCTGCGGGGCAAGCACGATAACGTCGTACTGATCCATGATGGCAGTGTGCTGGCCATAGGCGCCTGCGGAGGAAGCGATGTTCTCTCCGGTCTGCGCGGCACCTTCCTTGATGGCGTTGGCAAGCATGGCAGAGGTGCCGGCGCCGGCGCACAGGACGAGGACCTTCAGGCCGTCGACATCCTTCTTGGCGGATGCATCGGCAGCGGGCTCGGGCTGATCGGCGACAGGCTCGCTGCCGGCGGCGGCAGCGGTCGTCTCGACGGAAGCGGTGGTCTGCTCGACAGCGGGCGCAGGGGCGTTGGCGGCGATGGCAGCGGCACCATCGGACTCGAGACCCAGCTCGGCGGCGCGCTCGGCCTCCTGGTCGCAGAGCAGCTTATCGTATGCCTTCAAGAACGGCAGGTAGATGATGGCGTCCAGCAAGATGATGATTGCAACAAATACCAGGGCGATAAGCTGGAAGTTCGTGGTGATGAAGATGCCGATGGGGGCAGGGGTGGCCCAAGGCACCACGAAGGAGAAGCCGTTCATGCCCACATTGTCGATAAAGAACTTGGCAACGCTTACGTTGACGCAGCCGGCGGCAACAAAGGGGATGAGCATGTAAGGGTTAAGGATCATCGGCGCGCCAAAGAGCAGCGGTTCGTTGACGGCGAAGGCAACAGGAACAATCGAGGCCTTACCGACGGCTTTGAGCTGCTTGGACTTCATAAAGAGAATCAGCAGAAGCGGCACGATGAACGTGGCGCCGGTGCCGCCGAACTCACCCACGAGCGACATGTTAAAGGTGAGGGAGTGTGCGGGGTGGCCGCCTGCCAGCAGAACCTGCAGGTTCTCGGCCTGGTTGGCAAGACGGATGGGGTCGATGCCCGGCTGGACAATCGAGGGGCCGTGGACGCCGATGAACCAGAAGAACGCGGTGGCCGCCTGGATGAGGATGAGGCCAGGATAGGTTTCTGCAGCGGTAAAGAGCGGGGAAAGCAGTTTAATAAGCAGCTCAGAGAACGGAACGCCCATGAGGTTACGCACGACGACATCGATGATGCCGCAGATGATGACGGCGCCGCCAAAGGGGATGATGTCGCGGAAGTTCTGAGCGATGGCGCCCGGGACCTCCTTGGGCAGCTTAATGGTCAGATCGCGCGAGACGCAGAATTTGTAGACCCACACGGTGATGAACGCGGCGATATAGGCCGAGAACAGACCGCGCGTGCCCATGCTGGTGCAGTCGAAGACCGAAAGCTCGGAGCCGTTGAACTTGGTGGTGAACTGCGTAACGGCGAGCAAAAGCATACTGCACTGGGCGGCCACCATGGTGGAGCCGTCGTTGAGCACCTTGCCGGCGGGCATGCGACGGTTCATGGAAGCCGTAAAGTTCTTGGCAGTGGTGCCGGCAACCATGATGCCCATGACGCCCATGGTGAAGTTGTACAGCTTGTTGCACCAGTCGATGAGCGGCTGGGGCAGCGTGATGCCAACGACGCCGGGAAGGGTGGCGATCAACAGGAAGATCGAAGAGGTGAGGACAATGGGCATGCACCCAAGGAATCCGTCTTTGATGGCCTGGAGGTAAATGTTCCTCGAGATCTTCTCAAAGAACGGCTGATGCTTTTCGAGCATCTTTACGATGGCGTCCATAGAGCTCCTTTGCTACTTGATGCGCGATGCATGTGGATGGAACTGGTCGTCGATGGATGGTCAGGACTGCCCGGAAACCTTCCGCTTAAGGAAGGCATTGCGAAATGACAACGTTGTCATTTCGTTAATGACAACGTAAGACATTTTTGGAAGAGCAACAAGGATATACGGGTGAGCGGTCGATATTGTCCGGTAAACGGTTGATTTGTCAGTCGGGCAGGTAGTGTATGCTAGAACGCAAAAAGCAAGCGATGCAAAACCGACTGGAGAAGTAGTGGCAACGATGGACAAGAAAAATGTCTCAATGAACGATGTGGCGATTGCTGCGGGTGTTTCTCTCAAGACGGTTTCGCGTGTGATCAACGAGCCCGATAGCGTGCGAGAGTCGACACGCGATAAGGTTCATTCCGCAATGGAGGCGCTCGGGTTTCGAGCCAACTTTGCCGCGCGTTCACTCAAGTTGGGCCGTTACGGGTGCATCGGCGTGGTGCTGTTCCACTTGTCAGGCGGTGCCGTGGACATGATTGACGGTATCGCCGATGCCGCCGAAGAACGCGGCTTTGCGCTCACGATGATCAAAAAGCGGGCGGGGGAGAAGATGACCCTTGCCGAAGCGGCGCGTAGGATGTCGCAGCTTCCCGTCGACGGCATGATCTTCAATCTGCGCCAGATGGTCGATGACTTTGATACCTTTGAGGCGCCGAAAGACCTCAAGACGGTGATTATCACGCCGATGGAGCATCCTGCCTGCTCTACCGTTAGTGACGATCAAGAGGGTGGTGCGCGCATGGCGTGCGAGTACTTCTTAAATCGCGGGCACAAGAACGTGTACTTCGTCTCTGGTAAGAAAGAAGCGCTGTCGAGCCAGTGCCGTATGAAAGGTTGGCGAGCGGCGCTCGAGGCGCGTGGCATTGAGCCGCCCGAGCCTCTGCAAGGCGATTGGAATGCGGATAGTGGCTATGCCGCGGGCCTTGTGCTTGCCGATAAACCCGATTGCACGGCGGTCCTCGCTGCTAACGACTGCATGGCAAACGGCGTGATGATGGCTCTACGTGACAAGGGTCTGAGTGTGCCCGACGACGTGTCCGTGATCGGCTTCGACGATGAGCTCTACAAGACGATTCCCAACTCGATTCTGACGTCAGTGAAGTTCCGTCACCGCGAACTGGGCGTCCGTGCGCTTAATGAGGTCGTCGCAGGTCTGGAAGCCCCGAGCTCCAGAAGCCGTACGCTCGTCTCGGGCGTGTTGGTCGAGCGCTCCAGCGTAAAGGACCTGCGGTCGTAGACGTGCTCAGCCTGTTCGTCTAAATCTGTAACAGGTAGGGCCGAAAAACTCGGCTAGATGTTACAGATCGAGACAAACGTGCGATACGGTCCGCCCAAAAAAGGCCGGGGGCGGCGCGCCGTGTGACGTGCCGCCCCCGGCTGAGAAATGGGGACAGGTTATGTGGGCGGGCAACCCCGCCAGTCACTAGTCCAGACGACGGGTCTGCGCCACGTGCTTATACCAGTATGCGCTTGCCTTGGGCGTGCGCTTCTGGGTTTCAAAGTCAACGTAGAAGAAGCCGTAACGCTTGTTGTAGCCATTAGTCCAGGAGAACTGATCCTGCAGGCTCCACAGGAAGTAGCCGCCCACGTTGACGCCCACCTCCATGGCCTTGAGCAACCAGCGCAGGTGCTGCTCGATGTAGTCGATGCGCGGCTGGTCGTCCACAAAACCGTCCTTGTAGGGGTCCTTGTAGCCCATGCCGTTCTCGGTGATGAAGATCTGCTTGTAGTTGGGGTAGCGCTGCTTAATGTAGACGAGCAGATCGAACAGACCCTCGGGATAGATAATCCAGTCCCAGTCGGTGGTGGGGATGCCAGGCTTGTTCACATGCTCGCCAATACCCTTGACGCGCCAGCGGCCGGTGCCCTTCTCGCCCGTACCGTTGTGGTGCAGGTCGTTCTCGCCGTCGTAAGCCTTGAGGAAGCGGCACTGGTAGTTGTTGACGCCCAGGTAGTCGTTGTAGAGCGCGGCCTCGCGCATAATCTCGAGGTCTTCGTCCGGGATCTCGATGGTGCCGCCCGAGATGGCCGCCAGGCGGTTAGCGCACTCGAGCGTATCGGGCGCATAGTCGCCGCGGAAGGTGGCGTCGAGCAAAAACTGGTTCTGCAGCACGTGCTCGTTGTTGGCGGCTTTGATGTCGGCGGGGTCGTTCTCGTTGAGCGGATACTTAAATTCCAGCGACTGAATGACGCCGATCTTGCCCTTAAAACCGCCGTTGTGGAAGGCCAGTACTGCCTTGGCGTGGGCGAGCATCATGTTGTGCTCGCACTGGAAGGCCTCGGCCAGATGTGCCTTAACGCCACCGGGGAAGGTGCCCTCGATGTAGGTGTTGGAGGCGTCGGCCCAGATCTCGTTAAAGGTGAACCAGTAGGTCACCTGGTCGGCGTACTCCTTAAAGCAGAAGGTGGCAAAGTCCACAAAGGCGTCGATGGTCTCGCGGTTGAGGAAGTCGCCCTTCTCAAAGAGGGGCAGCGGCGTATCGAAGTGATGCAGCGTGACAAACGGCTCAACGTGGTGCTTGTGGCACTCGGCGAAGAGGTCGTGGTAGAACTGGACACCCTCGGGGTTGATTTCGCCGGTGCCGTTGGGGAAGATGCGGCTCCAGGCGATGGAGAGGCGGATGCCGTTGATACCGAACTCCTCGCACAGCTCCAAGTCGACGGGGTACTGGTTGTAGAAGTCCGAAGCGGGATCGGGGGAGAAGCGCCCCTGGGCCTCCAGGAAGTCGTCCCAGGCAACCTTGCCCTTACCGTGGGTGCGGGTCTCGCCCTCTACCTGGTAGGCAGCGGTGGCGCCGCCAAAGACAAAGTCCTCGGGAAACTGCGCAGGCGGGTTGGTGACGCTAGCGGGGTTAACGGACATGATGATCCAATCGTCTAAATCGAAGGGCCAGCCGGTCTTGGATGGTCGGCTGGCCCTGAGCGTTACTTACTTCGAGAGTTGCTCGCTTACGAAGGCGAGAGACTTGTCGCCGTTCTGGGAGAGCTCGATGTACTGCTTACCGCGGCAGGCGACGCATTTGTTGCCCACGCGCTCGCAGTCCTTCTGCAGGTCGGCCAGGTAGCTTGCGGCCTGCGGGGCCAGGACGACCAGGTCAAAGTCGGGGAGCATGTCAACGTGGTTGCCATAGGCCTCGGCAGCGGTCTCAAGATTGATGCCGCGCTCTTTGGCAGCCTTGGCCAGCGCGTTGGCGAGAAGGCCCGAGGTACCGCCGCCCTGGCAGAGCACGAGCACGCGCTTGCCGTTGAGGTCGCTGGCGGTCGTTGCCTCGGTGGCGACAGCGGCGGGGGCGTCGGCCTTCACGGCCTCGGCAGCAGCGCCGGCGGCAACGCTCTTGGCGTCAGCCTTGCCCTGGAAGGCATCGTTGAGCTTGGCGGCCTTCTCGGCGTTCTTGGCGGCGAGCTCCTCCTCGGAAATCTCGGCCTCCTCGGCGCACTTCTGGGCGTCGTAGGCACGGAAGAACGGGTAGTACAGAACGAAGTCGACGACCAGGATAAGGGCGAGCATCACAAAGGCGAGCGGCTGGAAGCCCAGGCCCATGATGGTGCCGATGGGGCCGGGGACGGTCCAAGGCAGAGTGTACATAAAGCCGTTCATGCCCAAGAAGTCGATAAAGATCTTGAGGATCCAGATGTTGGCGATCGGTGCAAAGACAAACGGGACAAAGAAGACGGGGTTGAGCACGATGGGCGCGGCGAACAGCAGCGGCTCGTTGACGGCAAAGCAGACAGGGACGATGGCGGCCTTACCGACGGCGCGCATCTCCTGGGACTTAGCCAGGAAGCAGAACATAAAGACCAGGACGAGTGTGGCGCCGGTGCCGCCCATGCAGACGACGAAGTACTGGGCACCCTGGGTCAGGACAGCGGAAGCGTGCTGGCCAGCCTGGAACGCAGCTAGGTTGTCGGTCATGTTGGCAACGAGAGCGGCGGCGATGGCGGGCTCGACGATCGAGGGGCCGTGGACGCCGACGAACCAGAAGAGGCTCATGGCGCCGTAAATCACAGCGAGGCCGATATAGCCGTCGGCAGCGGTGAACAGGGGCTGGAACACCTGGATGACGCCCTGGGCAAAGCAGAAGCCAAAAGCAGCGCGGAAGACGATGTCAAAGACCCAAAAGACGGTAATGCAGACGGAGAAGGGGATGATGTCCTTAAAGGTCTGCGAGATGTTGGGCGGAACCTGCTCGGGCATCTTGACGGTGATGTTGCGCTTAATGAAGAACTTGTAGATGATGCCGGTCACAAACGCAGCGATAAAGGCGGTCAGCAGGCCCTTGGAACCAAGGTAGGTGGTGTTGAAGCCGCTGGCGGCGTCCGTGGCGATGGTGTCGCTCGAAAGGAGCAAGAAGCCGATGATGGCCGCGCACATGCATGAGATAAAGTTAATCTGGTTATTCTTGGGCAGGTCGCGGTTCTGAGCGTCGGCGAAGTGCTTGGCCGTGGTGGCGGCGCAGGCGATGGCCAGGATGCCCATGGAGTAGTTGTAGCACTTCCACAGAGCGTTGTTGATGTCATCGGGCCAGTAGAAACCCCAGATGTTGGGGACCGAGGCTACCAGGCAGAAGATGGACGAAAAGATGATGATGGGGATGACGGAGATAAAGCCGTCGCGGATCGCCTTGAGGTACTTGTTGCGGGCGATCGCGTTGAAAAGGGGCTGGCCCTTTTCGATGATGGCGATGAGTTGCTCCATGCAATGCTCCTAAGAGTCGGTGGGTTAGCAACGATGGTAGCTTTTGACGTTCGGTTGCTAAAATGTTGACGTTGCCATTTTGTGACACAAAAAAGGACGCGAACCGGTGGTTCCTGTGCCTGCGAACCGTCGATTCCTTACGCGTAAACGTTTGAGCCGCCCGGTGGCTCTGTGTTTGCACAATGGCAACGTTAACATTTGGGCGACAAAAGCCGTTCGGGGAAGCAAAAATGTCGGTGAACGGTAGGTTTTGGGTGGTGAGCGTATGGTGGGGGAGGCGTTAGATATACTTGAAGACGTTTCATTTGACTGCGTAGGGTGCCACTAATGGCATCGTTGACATAGAAAGATCGACCTATGGCCGCTGTTAAAAAATCGGTATCCGTCAAAGACGTGGCGCGCCTCGCGGGCGTCTCGGAGCAGACGGTCTCGCGCACCGTGCACGATTCGCCCAGTGTGCGCCCCGAGACCAAGGAACGCGTGCGTGCCGCCATGCGCGAGCTGGGGTATCGCCCCAATTTTGCCGGTCGATCGCTGCGCCGTGGCAAGTTTAAGACCGTCGGCGTCGCCATGTTCAACATTACCGGTACCGGCAACCTCGACCGTATGGAGGGCTTTGCCGCCGCGGCCGACAAACATGGCTATGCCATCACCCTCACTAAAGTAGATGGACATCCCTATACCCTCGAGAGCGCATCGTCGCGTATGAGCGCGCTGCCGGTAGACGGCATGGTCGTGATCATGAATCGCATGCCAGCGGACTTTGGCACCTTCGAGCCGCTGCCCGGCATGCAGACGGTGCTCGTTACGATGCTGGAGCACCCGCTCTGTTCAACGGTCGATAACGACCAGTTCGATTGCTCGCGCCAGGTGGTCGAGTACTTGCTGGGGCGGGGGCACAAAACCGTGCACTTTATCTCGTGTCCCGAGCGCTCGCTTTCGGGCATGCGGCGCGAGGAAGGCTGGCGCGAGACATTGCGCGCGCATGGAATTGAGCCGCCGCGACTCGTCCGTGGGGATTGGACGGCACAGAGCGGATATGCTGCCGGTCAGGCTCTGGCGGAAGATCCGACCTGTACGGCCATTTATGCTTCCAACGATGCCATGGCATACGGCTGCATTCGCGGGCTCGAGTCATGCGGAAGGCGTGTGCCCGAGGACGTGAGTGTGGTGGGTGTTGATGACAGCCTGGGCGATATCGTGCCCGACCGTCGCCTGACCACGGTGCGCTTTGACAACAAGCGCGTCGGCATGTGGGCGGTCGACAAGATTGCCGACGCCGATGGGGGTGCGTCTGGCGTGGAGCACATGCTGATCCCCGGTGTGCTCGTAGAGGGCGATACGGTGCGCGATTTGTGTTAGGGTGCGGTCCTGTTTGGGTTGCCGATAATTGTGTTTGATATTGTTCAGATTGGTTTAAAAACCGTTCACGGGCGAAAAGTGACCGTTCATAGCTCGAAATTACGTTTTGAGCTGTTCTTTTTTGTTTGAATGTTATTGTTTCTGTCATACACAACGCAGCGCGTATGCCCGGACGCGATGCTCTCCATTGGTTCATATGTGAAAGGAACGCAACATGGCAACCAAAGAAGAAATCTCGATGGTTGGATTCGAGATTGTCGCATACGCAGGTGACGCCCAGACCGATCTGCTTGCAGCGCTCGATGCTGCTCGCGAGGGTGACTTTGAGAAGGCCGAACAGCTGCACAAGGATGCCAGCGATGCACTTATCGGCGCCCACGACACGCAGACCAAGCTGCTTTCGCAGGAGGCCGGCGGTGGCGAGATGGAGATGACCTTCATCATGGCTCACGCTCAGGACACTCTCATGACCACTATGATCCTGGAGAAGCAGACCCGCTTTACCATCGATGCCTACAAGCGCATCGCCGAGCTCGAGGCCAAGCTCGCCTAACGAGCCCTCACAACCAAGTCCCCTTCCAAAAGCTCTGCCGCTACCCGCGGCAGAGCTTTTTCTGTCCTCCTCCAAGTTGCGGTGAAATGGGGACTGAATAGGGGCCGGCGGGCGCAAAACAATCCCTATTCCACCGCAACTCATCCCGAGATAGTCATTGAGGACGTTCTTAAACGACTAGTCGTTGGGGGCAGTCTTGGAGCTTCTGCACGCCCTCCCGTTCGGTTTTTCGATGGGTGGGTATACTTCCATCCGCAATGCAGGCCGGAATGAGGAGGTGTCCAAATGCCGGACAACGGATTGATTCAAAAGACAGATGCGCACGAGATGGCTCATGGGCGTCCTGTCCAGATAACCGAGCACACGACGGTAACCGAGCTGCAGCCCAGCCTGTCCGATGTCGTGTGCGCAAACAAAAAGCTGCAGATCGGTATCATCGTTGCGCTCGTGGTGCTGGCGTTGCTGTCGGGCTTTGTAGCTCGTCCGCATTTTGCCGATACCAAAACTTGGGACTCCACCATCGAAGTCATCGATCAAAAGAAGGGCAATGTTTTGGCGCTCACGACCTCGTGCGTCGCCCTATCTGCGGGTATCACTGCGCTGCCGGGCGATACGGGGACACCGGTTGCCGAGCAGCTCGCACAGCTTTCAGGCAACCTTGGTATCGTGCTTGCCGTGCTATACCTAGAGAAATATTTGCTTACGATTTTGTGGTCGGTTGGCCTGGGCATCCTGATCCCGTTTGCGCTGGTGCTCTTTGCGGTGTCGCTCGGCATTCACGGGCGATGGAGCACGAGCGCCGTCCTGCGCCGCGTGGCGACTTGCGTGCTGGTGGTCGCCATGATCGGAATGGCCTTGGTGCCTGCAAGCGTATGGGTGTCGCAAAAGGTCGACGAAACGTATCGAGTGAGCATCGAGGCGGCCGAGCAAAAGGCGGCCGACGCCGCGGGTGCGGCAGATAGCGACAGCTCCAAAGTAAGCAAGAAAAAGACCGAGTCTACAGAGTCCAAAAATGTGCTTGAGCAGCTTGCCGACGGCGCCTCGGGTCTCGTCACGTCGGTAACCAGTGGTGCCAAACAGATGACCGACGAGATCGTGCAGCAGGTGACCGATCTGATCGAAGGTGTCATCGTGATGATCGTGACCTCGTGCGTGATTCCACTGCTGGTGCTCGCGGCGTTTTTGTGGCTGGGGCACGTGCTACTGGGGATTGATATTTCCGGCCCGGCGAACTATTTGACGGGTCGCTTCTTGAGCGCTCCGTCCAAACATGCCAAGAAGAGCGGACGGTCTGAGTAGCTAAAACAGCTGTATATACCGGGTAATACCGCCGAAGGGCGGCCGAGACACGTTCTCGGCCGCCCTTTTTGTTTGTTGAATACGTGGCAGGCTAGGCTTTTCCCGATCCCAAACGGTCAGCAATCATCCGTGAACGGTATTTGTTCAAAAAAGAACAAAGACAAACAAATTATGGTTGCAGTTGATGTTCGAATGTGTTCAAATAAACATGAACAGTGAAGAACCGCACATTCAGATGCCCGGACCTGAACGCGATTCAACACTTCCAAACAGAAACTACGCACCTGCGTATCTCTCAAGGAGGATGTCATGAGGGTTGTAATCGCTTCCGATGCCGACGGTATGTCGATGAAGGAGTCCATCAAGGAGATGCTCATCGCTGACGGTCACGAGGTCGTCGACTATTCCGAGACCCCTGCCGCGGACTTTGTCGATTCCGCGACCGCCGTTGCCAAGGACCTGCTGGAGCACAAGGATTCCCAGGGCTTCGCATTCGATAAGTACGGCGTCGGCTCCTATATGGCCGCCGTCAAGATCAAGGGCATGGTCGTCGCCAACATTTCCGACGAGCGTTCCGCCTACATGACCCGCGAGCACAACGGCTCGCGCATGGTCACCATGGGCCCGGGCGTTGTGGGCACCGAGGTCGCCAAGAAGATCGCCCGCGAGTTCCTGCGCGCCCAGTACGCCGGCGGCCGTCACCAGATCCGTGTCGACATGCTCAACAAGATGGCCTAACGAGAGCCACCGAGAACTCGAACTTCTACCTCAACTTGTGAATTCAGACGAAAGGACGTTCTGATGAAGAAGACCATCGCAATCGGTTGCGACCATATCGTTACGGACGAGAAGATCTATCTGGCCGACCGCCTGGAGCAGGCTGGCTACAAGGTGCTCGACTGCGGCACCTACAGCCACACCCGTACGCACTATCCCATCTACGGTAAGGCCGTGGGCGAGGCTGTTGCCAGCGGCAAGGCCGACTTTGGCGTGGCCCTGTGCGGCACCGGCATCGGCATCACCAACGCCGTCAACAAGGTTCCCGGCGCCCGCTGCGCCCTGGTCCGCGACATGACCTCTGCCCTGTATGCCCGTCGCGAGCTCAACGCCAACATCGTGGGCTTTGGCGGCAAGATCACCGGCGAGTTCCTGATGGCCGATATCATGCTTGCCTTCCTGGAGGAGCCCTACGAGAAGACTCCCGAGCACGATGCCCTGATCGCCAAGATCGATGCCTGCAACAAGGCCGACGCCGAGGCTCAGGCTGACCCGCACTTCTTTGACGAGTTCCTGGAGAAGTGGGACCGCGGCGAGTATCACGACTAAGGAGGTTACGCGGTTTTACCAAACCGCGTAACGGGTCGACGCTGCGAAGCCATCTGGCGGGCTAGCTGCTCCGATAACACGTTTGCTTGCTTGGCTTGAGTGCTTCGCTCTTGGCGGTACCCGGCATTCTGCAGCTTTTCAATTGACGGCTCGCGTTTCTGTGAGGGGGCGCGGGCCGGTTTTCTAAACAGGAGTTCAACATGATTCTGACCGTTACCATGAACCCGTCGATTGATACGCGCTATCAGCTCGACAAGTTGATCATCGACGACGTGAACCGTGTGACGCCCGAAAAGACCGCTGGCGGCAAGGGCCTCAACGTGAGCCGTGTGCTGCTGCAGCTGGGCGACGACGTGCTCGCGACCGGTCTGCTCGGCGGCCACATGGGCGCCTATATGGCTGAGCTCATGGATGCCGATGGCGTCAAGAACGACTTTGTGCCCATTGCCGGCGAGACGCGCATCTGCCTGAATATTCTGCACGAGGGTAATCAGACCGAGCTGTTAGAGAGCGGCCCGCAGATTGCCCCGGCCGAGCTCGAGGCCTTTACGGCCAAGTTCGCCGAGCTTGCAGCGAAGGCGGACGTTGTGACGCTTTCGGGCTCGCTGCCGCGTGGCGTCGATGCCGGCTACTATGCCGAGCTCGTCAAGATTGCCGAGGAGGCGGGCGCCAAGGTGCTGCTCGACACCTCGGGTGCATCGCTGGAGGCTGCGCTGGAGTCCGACGCTAAGCCTGAGCTCGTAAAGCCCAACCTGACCGAGATTAACGGCCTGCTGGGTACGTCCTTTACGACCGACGATGTCGATGCCCTGCGCGAGGCGCTTGCCGCCGATGGCCGCTTTGCCGGTATCCCCTGGGTCGTCGTTTCGATGGGCGCTGCCGGTTCGGTGGGCTTCCATGAGGGTCGCGCGTTCCGCGCCAAGACGCCCGCGATTGCGGCTGTGAACGCGACGGGTTCCGGCGACTCGACCATCGCCGGCTTTGCGCATGCCATTGCTGCTGGTGCCGACGACGTCACGGTACTCAAGACCGCCAATACCTGCGGCAAGCTCAACGCCATGGATCCCAAGACCGGCCACCTGGTCATGGACTGCTGGGGCGAGGTCTACAACAGCGTTGTCGTGACTGAACTGTAGGGTTACGGCGTTTTACCAAACGCCGTAACGGCTCGACGCTGCGCGCCGCCCAGGGCGACAATTTGTCATTCAAAAGGC
>UQKV01000047.1 GCA_900541665.1 uncultured Collinsella sp. | reverse complement strand
GGCATCGACCTGCGACGATGCCCCCAACGTGGACACACATTTTGTCCTATAAGCCTAACCTAACCCCCTGCTTCGTTGAACTGGTGTTGCGCAACAAACGCCTTGTTTGAGTACATGCCTCAAACGGAGCTTGTCCGGGAATTGGAAGGATTTGCTTTTGGGCGAAAGGGACCGATGGGATCAAGGTCCTATCAAACGCAAAAAGCCACGTCCGAAGACGTGGCTTTAATTGCGTTGGCGGGAAGTACGGGGCTCGAACCCGCGACCTCCGACGTGACAGGCCGGCGCTCTAACCAAACTGAGCTAACTCCCCAGGCAGTCGTTCGCGTTTGTTTCCGCTCGCGTGCGCTGCGGGGATTAGTATACACAGAAGTCTGTCCGGCGCGCAACAACTTTTTTGAAAAAATTTTTGGGGCCATCCGGGAGGGTCTCCGGGGCTGGGGGCGGTGGTTAAGTTTGCTGCTCTACAGTCCTGCGCAAGACGGAAAGCACATTAAGTGCTTTCCTTTGCGTGCGGAACTCGCGACAAACTTAACCCCCGCCCCCAGCCCCGGAGACCCTCCCTGCCGTCACTTTGTTCGAGTCGTTGTTGTTCCTCGCCGCTTCCGCGGCTCGAGGTCCCCGTTCTCCTCGGCGGGGTTGTCTAAGGTTGTCGCTGAAGCTCTGCCTTTTGCTCAAAGAAAAACGGGAGATGCAATCTGCATCCCCCGTTTTTGTTGCGTTTACTCTAGGTCAATAAACTTGGTGCTCAGGATCCTGCCGTCTTTGACGAGCATTCTGGCCATGGTGGGGCCTCGGGTGCCTCTGGGGTAGCTGGCGCTGCCGGGGTTGAGGACTAGGCAGCGGCCTACTTGGGCTTCTTTGGTTACGTGGGTGTGACCGTTGATGGCTACGTCTACGGATCCCACGGGAAGATCTTCGCGGTAGTGGGCTACGGCGAATTTGAGGCCTTCGTAGGTGAAGATGGACAGACGGTCTACATCCGGGCCGTAATCGCGGTAGTAGTCGTTGTTTCCAAGGACCGCTCGCACGGGGGCGATGGTGCATAGATGCTCGTAATCCATCTCTGAGGTGAGGTCTCCGGCGTGGATGATCAGATCTGCGCCCTTGAGCTCGTCCAGAAGCGCGGGCGAAAGATAGCCGTGGGTGTCCGAGATGATGTCGATGCGCTTGGCGCTTGCACTGTTCATGGGATCCCTTCTTCAAAACCGATTCGACGTATATACAAAAAGCCCCACGGCTCCGCAGACAATTGGTCTACAGGGCTGCGGGGCCAGTGTGCTAGAGGCTCAGGGCCTTCTTGAGCGGCACAACGCGGCGGCGCGAGACCGGCACGCGTTCGTCGACGCCCGTAATGCCCAGTTGGATAGCGCCCGAGGGCACCGTCTCGACATCCGTGACGCACGCCAAGTTGACGATATAGCGTCGATGAACGCGGAAGAAGCCAAAGTCGCAAAGCTTGGCCTCGAACTGCGCCAGCGAAGTCGTCGATAGAAAACGATCATCGACGGTATAGATACAGGAGTAATCGTCCTTGGCCATGATGAAGCGAATGTCATCCACGGGGATGAGGACCTTACGGCCGCCCTTTTCCACCGGAATGCGCTCGATGGTGGCTTTGCTGTCCGTGACGGGCTTGGCGTGCTGCATGACCTTCTCGATCGCGCGATCCAGGCGTGCCTCCTCAACCGGCTTCATTAGGTAATCGACGGCATCAACGTCGAACGCCTCGACGGCATGATCGCTATACGCGGTCACAAACACAATCGCCGGCGGATTCTTAAGCTTATGCAGTGCCTCGGCAAGCTGCAGGCCAGAAGCGCCGGGCATCGAGATATCGAGAAATACGACATCGACGCGGCTTTCCATCAACATCTCAATGGCGGAGCGGACGCTCGACGCCTCAGTGATCGTGCCGATCTTGCCCGTCTGCTCGAGCAAGAAGCGAAGTTCCGAACGGGCCGGGGCCTCATCATCCACAATCATCGCACGCAGCATAGGGATTAAACCTTTCGTCAACAAACTAGGCTGGGCATCCGCCGCTTGGCGTTGAGCCCATAGCCTTTTATTTTACTCTTGAATGTCAAAGATGCTCTCTGACAAATCAAGATGCAGGAGCACTTTGGTGCCCTTGCCCGGCGCCGATTCGACGCGCGTATAAGAGTGCGGTCCATAAAAGCGATGGATGCGCTCAGAAATATTGTGCATGGCCACGCCGGCGCCGCCGCCTTGCGGGGAACTGGCATCGGGGCGGGCGGAGCGCTCATCAAACAGCCTGGCGGCGGTGCCCTCGTCCATGCCCACGCCGTTGTCGGCCACGGCAATCAGGATTGCGTCGTCGCCGTCTTGATGGACGGTCACATCGATCTGCAGGGCATCGCCATCGCCCATACCATGCCGCACGGCGTTCTCGACAATGGGTTGGATTACAAAGGCCGGGACCAACGTGTCCTCGACATCCTCGGAGACATCGAAGGTCGCCAGTACGCGGTCCTCGCCAAAGCGCGCCTTCTCAAACGTCAGGTAGCGCTTGGTCTGGGCAACCTCGCGCGAGACCGGGATAAGCGACCCCGAGTTGTCGAGCGTGGCGCGATAGAACGAGGAAAACTCGCGCAGCAGCTCGCGGGCACGCAGCGGGTCGGTACGCGTAAACGACGCGATGGTGTTGAGCGTGTTGAACAGAAAGTGCGGGTTGATCTGCGCCTGCAGGGCACGCACCTCGGCACGGGCCGTCAGTTCCTTTTGCACCTCGAGCTCGTGGATGGCGAGCTGCGTGGACAGGATCTCGGCAAAACCCGAGGCGAGCGCATACTGGGTACGGTCGACGGCACGCGGGGTCTTGTAGTAGAACTTGAGCGTGCCGACGGTGCGGTCGCCCACCTTGATGGGCGCGATGATGCCGGCGGGAACATGGTTGTGCGAGCCATCCGCACCCACCACGTCCACCACGCGGTTGAACGACTGCACGATGCCGTGCTCAATGACGTAGCGCGTGGCAAGCGTATGGATGGGCGAATCGGGCAGCAGCTTTTCCTCGAACTCGCCCACGCAGGCCAGCACGTTGCCCTCATCGGTGATGGCAACGGTCATGGCACGTGTCTCGGGCAGGATACGCCGGCACACCAAAAGCGCCGATTCCTGCGTCAGGCCGCCCTTAATGTCCTCGAGCATGGCCGAGGCAACCGAAAGCGTCTCCTCGGTGTACTGGGAGCGTACCGAATCGGGATTGAGCGTCAAAAAGATAAAGATGCACAGGAAGATGCACAGCAGCGCACAGGCGATCACCGTGGCAATCGGCTCAATGCCAGTCGCCAGGGCAAAGATAAAGTACACCAACACGCAAACGGCGCAGACAACGGCGATGATGCGAAAGATTGAAATTGAATTATCGCGCTGGGCGCGGCGGTCGATCATTCAGCCCCCTCCAGGATGCTAATCAGTTGTGCGTCGCGCCAAAGTTCATCCATGATCTTGGGCCAGAAACTCTGAAAACGCAGGTAGCTTGCGGCGTTTTGGCGGGCATAGGTCTTGGCCTCGTCAATACCATGACGCCAGATGCGCAGATACCCCTCGTGCTCGCGGGTAAACATGCTGCGAACCATGGCGGTCTTGCGCACGCGGTCGTCGAGCTCGCGCGAGATCCACGGACCCGGATAGGGCATGAGTGATGCGGCCGTAACCGGAATGAGCTCCTTTTGGTGCGCAGCGAACGTCAGCTTGGCCCGCTCGTAGTACCAACGGTACACGTCCTGCATAAAGCGCGGCGAGCGCTTCTCGGACTCGGGCGGCAGGTGGCGCACGGTCCACTCGTTATCGAACCATACGTCATAGCCGAACATGCGCATGTTAAACAGGTAGTCCAGGTCCTCGCCGCGGGTGATAAACGGGTCGAAGGCCACGCGCGTAAAGGCGCGGGCGTGCAGGGCCATCAGGCCGCCGCACACGTAATTGGAGCGCGAGATGCGGGTGCCCGAGAGCGCCTTTTTCATCCAGCGATTGAACTCGATACGCTTGGTCCACCAGCGATGGCAAATGCCCACTTTGTCCGTGGGAGCCAGCGGCGACCCGTCGCGATCGTAAAAGTATCCGCTCTTGACTAAAATCGGCAGGCCCTGACGCGTCTGTTGGCCCAGTGCATAGGTCGCACGCTTCATAAAGTCGGCATCGATGACGGTCTCGTCGTCATCCAAAAACACAACCGCGTCGTGCCCCAGCACCGCCGCGCAGGCAAGACCCATGTTGCGGATGGCGCCGTAGCCGCGCAGGCTCACGCACTCGCCCGAGCCTTTGGGCGCAATCTGCGCCACGCGGTCGGCAACACGCGAAGCCTGAGTATTGGTAACGATGGTGACCTTAAGTGTGGGATGCGCATTAACGATTTCGTGCACGCGATGGGATACGTCGGCCGTGGCAGAAACCGGGCAGACCACCAAGAGAATGATGCGCGGAATGTCGCGCACCTGTTCGAGCGAAGTCAGGCAGCGATCGAGTTCCGGGTTGGCGGCATTGAGCGACGTCGAGTGATCGTAGGTGCCGGGAGCGTTTGCTTGGGTATCATCGCCCGCCCAATATGTTGGGATCACAACCGTGGCGTTCATACCTTTACCCTCCTTGCAACACAAAAACGGGGCGCCGCCAAACACAGGCGACGCCCCGCGACCTAGCTGGTTCCATCATACCCACTTGGGCTAGACATTGTTCGGAAGTCAGAATGATTTATGCGGCTACTTCCAAAAGAGTACTGCAGATAGGCACAATTGCTGTACTGAGCCCGGTTGCCTTACGCCGCCGTCTGAGCCATGCGGGACAGACGGACCAGCAGCACAAAGCCAACAACCAGCAGAACACCGATAGAAAGGACGCCCAGCGACGGGTTGCCGGTCAGCGAGGTGACAACCGACACCAGGAAGGTGCCCATAACGCTTGCGTAACGGCCAAAGATATCGAAGAAGCCGTAGTACTCGTTGGACTTTTCCTTGGGGATGATGCGACCAAAATAGCTGCGGCTGAGCGCCTGCACGCCGCCCTGGAACAAGCCGACCAAAATGGCGAGCACCCAAAACTCAAAGGCAGTCTTTAAGAAAAACGCGGCAAAGAGCACGATGCCCATGTAGGCGGCGACGGCCACCATGATCATGTTGAGCGTACCCACGCGACTGGCGAGCTTGCCGTAGATGATGGCGGACGGGAAGGCTACAAACTGCGTAACGAGCAGAGCCAGCACCAGTTGGGTCGAGTCGATGCCCAGAGCCGATCCGTAGCTGGTTGCCATGGAAATGACCGTGTGCACACCGTCGATGTAGAAGAAGAACGCGATCATGTAGACCAGCACGGTCTTGTTGTGGGCGATCTCGCGCATGGTGTGTCCGACCTCGGAGAACACGCCGCCCACGATGTGGCCGATGGTGTCCTGAGGACCGCGCTCGCGACCGTACTTTTGCTTATAGGTGCGAATGAGCGGCAGGGTAAAGATGAGCCACCAGGCACCGGTGATGACAAACGACAGACGCGTTGCCAGCATGGTGGGGACGCCAAGAGCGGGGCCACCCATGATAAGCGCCAGGCAGATGATGAACGGCACGGTGGAACCGATGTAGCCCCAGGCATAGCCCGAGCTGGACACGGCGTCCATGCGCTCATCGGTGGTAATGTCGGGCAGCATGGCGTCGTAGAACGTCATGGAAGAGTTAAGGCCGATGGTGCACAGCACGTACACGGTCAAAAATGCCATGGCGGACATGGGGATAGCCTGCGCCAGGCAAAGAACCAGGCCCGTGAGGAAGAAGCCCAAGAAGAACTTGATCTTGTTGCCGGCGTAATCGGCAAGCGCGCCCAGAATGGGCATGAGCATGGCAATGACCAGCGAGGCAATCGTCTGCGCGTTGCCCCAGGCTACCACGAGGTCGGCCGAGGAAGCACCGGTATTGATGGCGTTAAAGTAGATGGGCACCACCGAGGTATTGAGCAGCACGAGGGCCGAGTTGCCCACATCGTACATAACCCAGTTACGCTCGAGCTTGGTGTATTTCATGGACAGGGCCCCTTCGTATTCGCCCGATATGCAGTTAGTTCATCGTACCCCAATTGCCCAGAGGCGCCGGTAAGGATTCGGCAAAGGGGCACGCACGAGCCCTACTCCTCGCGGTCGAACTCTTCGTCGGCGCCGAGCACGCGACCGCTGTAATTGACGTGGTTGGTCACGGCTTCCATATCGCCGGTCTCGATAAAGCGGGCGACGGTGAGCTCGTAATCGAGCAGCGCGCGGTCAAAGACCTCGGGGAAGCTCTCGGTCGAGACTTCATCGGTAAAGGGGTTCTTCCATGCCAAGTGGCCCAGGTTGCCGGTACGCTCGGGCAGCTCGGTCGTCACGCGGTGCGCAAGGCCGTCGAGCAGCGAATAATCGTGCACCAAGCCCTCGAGCAGGGCAATCGCGCGCGTCTTGGCCGAACCGGCGGGCTCGATAGTGCGGTAGAGCAGCTGCATGTCGGCTACGGCGCCGCCGTACTCTCCCACCGGGATATCGATGCCGTACACGCGTCCGGCAACATAGCTCATCAGCACACCGGCAACGCGATTGATGCGGTCGGTAGTGACGATCTCGCCCGCCGGCGGATAATCCTCGACCGTAGCCCCATCGCGCTTGAGCTGCAGCATCAGCACGTCCAGGTCGCTTTCGAGCACGGCATGAACTTGACTGCCCGAAGCCTCGAGCTCGGGATCGGACTCGACAATGCCAAACTGCTGCTCGTAGACAAAGGGGTGGGCATTGCGATCGAGCACATAGTGCGACAGCAGGCCCAGCGCAAAGGCGCGACCCAGATTGGCATCGCGCGGCTGCAGGTGCGACACGCCGTCGCGCAGGCACGAGAATTGGCGCGACATGCGCGAGCGGTGCATGACCTGAGCAAGCGACATGCAGTCGGAGATGCGCGGCGTGAGCATGTGGAAGAAAAACGGGTCGGGACCTTGGTTTCCCAGGATAAAGGCGATGCGCTCCTCGTCGGACGTGATAACGCCCTGCGGAAGACGGTCGATGCTTTCCTCGCCAAACAGATGATGCGTAATGAGCGCGGGCATAATAATCCTTTCGATTTCATTCGATGCAATCCATTATGCCCACCGCACAGTCATGCCAAACCTGTAACGGCAAACGATGGCACACCGACCCTTACGCTAGCCCCAAGTGCGATTTGACCTCGGCAGCGCGACGACGGGACACGGGCACCGTCGAGCTCACACGGTCGAGCCTGAGCTCCATCAGGCCCGTGGAGCCGATCTCGACATTGTGCACGTCTTCCAAATTGACCAGATAGCTGCGGTGGACGCGGATAAAGCCCTCGGAGGCCAAGCGGCGCTCGAGCGAGGAAATCGACTCATTGATCAGATACGTTCCATCGGCACAGACGGCGTTGCAAAAATCGGCGCGCGCCTCAAAGTAGCAGACATCCGCCACGGGAATGAACACCTTTTTGCCCCCGCGATCCACCGTCAGGCGCAAAGGCTGGCGCGGAGCATGGACGACACGGCGAGCGCCCAGGGCAGTCTCGATCTTGTCGAGCGCCTTTGACAGGCGGGCATCCTCGACCGGTTTGACGACGTAATCGACAGCATCGAGGTTATAGGCATCGGCCGCATACTCGGCAAATGCCGTCACAAACACCACGACCGGCGGCCTCTTTAGGTTTTGCAGGGTCTCGGCAAGCTCAATTCCCGAGCGACCGGGCATGGTAATGTCTAAAAACAGCACGTCGGGCTTGTTCGACAGAATCGACTCCACGGCTTCGGTGACATTGCCCGCCTCGGCAATCTGACCCACACGCGTATCCTTTTCCAACAGATAGCGTAGCTCAGCCCTAATTGGGGGCTCGTCATCAACCACCAGGATGTTCCAGCCTTCGGACATATGCGCTTTCCCTCTTTTTCTCTCAATCCAACCGCGTGCTACACCGTCAACGGCGCCGGCTCATGTGGCTCGCCGTTCAACTCAACGATGACCTGCGTTCCCACGCCCTCCTGGGACTTCACGCGCATACCAGAATCTTCTCCGTAAAAGAAATGGATGCGCTGAAGCACGTTGAAGAGCGCCAGGCCGCAACCTCGCTTAACGGAGCCGTCGGCGGTAATGCTCTCGGGTTCCTCTCGGCGATGCTGCTCAAACAGATGCGCGCAGACTTCTTCGCTCATCCCGATGCCGTCATCTTCGACGATGATCTCCAAGCCGTCATCGGTCTCAAAAGCCCTAACACGAATAGAAAGCGGCTCGATCTCGCGCTGCGCATGCTTGATGCAGTTTTCGAGCAGCGGCTGCAAGATAAACGGCGGTACCAGGCTGTCGCGCACCTCAAAGTCGATGTCGACCGAAACGCGCAGACGGCCGTCGCCATACCGGGCCTGCATAAGATTGATATAACGAGTGCCCTGTTCCACCTCGTGCTCGAGCGTGGTGAGCGTATCGGAGTCAGAAAGCGTCTGACGATAGTAGTTGGAAAAGTCAATCAGCAGCGATCGCGCCTTGTCGGGCTCGGTTCGAACGAGCGACACGATCGTGCTAATGGTATTGAATAGAAAATGCGGGTCGACCTGCGACTGCAGGGCGCGAAGCTCAACGCGGGCTGTGAGCTCGTCCTGGCGCTCGAGCTCAAAGCTGGCGAGCTGCGTGGAAATTAGGTCGGCAAAACCCGAGGCAAGGGCCGTCTGGCGCATATCGATGCTGCTCAGGCGAGGGTAATACAGCTCGAGTGTGCCCACGCAATGCCCGCGCACGGTAAGCGGCGCGACAATGCCGGCGCGCAGGCGGGGAAAATAGCCGCCCGTCTCATTGGAGGTGTCACGCGAAAACACGCTCTGCTCGCCCGTCTCAATCACACTGAGCGTGGTCTTGAGCACGACCGGGGTGCCGGCGGGGCACTTTGCCGAGTCCTCGCCCCAACTTGCCAACACCTGTTTGCCATCGGTAAAGCAGATGGCAGAGGCGATGGTCTCGGACAGGATAATTTTAGAGGCGCCCAGGGCCGCTTCGGGCGTAAGGCCGCGCGACGTGTAGGCGAATATTTTTGATGCGATGGCGAGCGTACGGTCGGTTGCGCTCGATGTGAGGTCGTCGGGGACCACAAAGACATACGAGAAAAAGAAGCACAGCATGACCATGCCGGCAATAACGACAACGCCCGGAACGGGATTGGGGTTATCGGTTAAATCCCAGATAAGCAGCAGGATAAGCGCCGGAACGACAACGCCGAGCAGGATGGCCTGGACCACATGCTGGGCCGTACGAAAGACCTTGGTAGAGTTGTAGCTCTTGCCCAAAATCAGCCTGTTTAAATCCACCGTCATCCCCTCTTGTCCGTAGCACCCATAGCAATAAAGAGGGCCGCAAGCGACCCTCTCCACTGCATTATGCAATCAAAAACTGTGTTTTACATCCAGCCATCGACAAACGGTATCTTAGGCGCTGTATTTGTTGGCCTCGCCAAAGGTGCCCGCCTCGACGATCCAGCCGTCCTTCATGATAACGTCCATGTTGTCGGTGTTGAGCACGTGGATGTCGGCGGCGACGTCACCGTTGACGACCAGCAGGTCGGCGCACTTGCCGGCCTCGATAGAACCGGTCTCGTCCTCGATGTGGCACATCTTGGCACCGTTGAGGGTGGCGCAGGTGATGGTCTCGACCGGGGTGAAGCCGATCTTGTCGACGAACTCGTACATCTCCTCGATGGAGCAGGTGCCGTACGGGGTGACGAAGGAGAAGGAGTCGGAGCCGATCGTCATGACGACGCCGCGCTTCTTGGCCTCGCGCAGGCAGTCGTAGTTGCGCTGCAGCTCCTTCTCGACCAGGGTGCCCTCGTACTTGTCGTGCAGCTCGGGGACGTAGACGGGCGGATAGGTGGCGTACCAGGTGGGCAGGAAGGCGATCGTCGGGGTGAAGAAGGTGCCCTGCTCGGCCATGAGGTCCATGGTGCGCTCATCGATATCGAAGCCGTGAATCAGCTGCTCGCAGCCAAAGCGAACGGAATCGTAGGCAGCGGCATGGTTGTTGTAGCAGTGGCTCCACACGGGGATGCCGACCATCTTTGCCTCTTCGACCACGGCCTGGATCTCCTCGGAGCAGTAATGCTGGTCGCGACCGGAGTCCCAGCGCCAGATGCCGCCACCGGTAGCCCAGATCTTGATGGCATCGGGGTTCTCGCGCAGGCGACGACGGACGGCCTTGCGCAGATCCCAAGGGCCATCGACCTGGTCACCCCAGGGGTGGGATTCCTTGTTAAGCTCCTGGGTGCAGTGGTGGGAGTCACCGTGACCGGCAACGCGGCAGAAGCCCAGGCCGGTGGCCAGAACGCGCGGGCCCTTGAAGACGCCCTTGTCGATGCAGTCACGGATCTGGATACCAAAGCGGCCGATCTCGCAGACGGTGGTGAGGCCGTGGGTGAGGCAGTCGTAGGCCTGCTTGACGGCGACGGCCTGCTTCTCGAGGAGCGGCTGCATGACCCAATCGGTGTCATCGTCGGTCAGGTTGCCCGAGAAGTGCAGGTGGGTATCGATCAGGCCGGGAAGGACGGTCTTGCCGGCGGCGTCGATGACCTCAACGCCCTCGGGAAGGTCCTGCATAACACCTGCGTACTCGATCTTGCCGTTGTCGTCGACGAGAACGAGGGAGTTCTCGACCGGCTCGGCACCGGTACCGTCGATGAGCTTGCCGCCAACGATTGCATACTTAGTGGACATGGTTCCTCCTTATGGATCCATATAGTGGGCGAGGCCGTGTTGGGTTAAGGCCTCACAAAGCTACCCAAGTGGTGCCGGGTTCGGTGCGCGGGAGAGAGGATACCGCGCACCCGATCCGCCCCGGCTAGGCGTTACTTTTTGCGGGAATTGGTGAAAGCCATGAGAGCCAGGCCAATAGCCAACCAGCCGATCACGATGCTCCACTCCACCATGTTGAGGGAGGCGGGAGAGAACGGAATCACGAGCAGGCCGATGATGATGGCGCAGGCAGCGATAGCGAGGCCGATGCCAAACTTGCCGCCGGGCACCTCGTAGGGACGAGGCAGGTCGGGCTCGGTGAAGCGCATGCGCAGGCAGGCGAGGGCGACCATACCGCAGGAGAAGATGAAGGCGAGAGCCGACACGTTGGTCAGAGGGATGAGCATGTTCTTGCCCAGGAACGGACCGATGACGGTGATAACGCCCAGAACGACGCAGGCGAGCTTGGGAGCGCCGGACTTGGGGTCGACCTCGGCGAACTTCTCGGGCAGTTGGCCCTTGCGGCCCATGGCGAGCATGATGCGGCTCGTGGCGCCGTAGAAGGAGTTCATCGGGCCCATGGGTCCAAGCGTGGCGATGACGAGCATGGCCAGGTACAGGAGCATGTTGATGCCCTTGAGGCAGGCAAGCGCGGGAACCGGGCTCTTAACAAACTCATGCCAGTCGAGGATGGTGCCGAACGAGTAGATGCAGACCATGTAGAAGCCGCCGGCGGCCAGCAGGGCCAGGGAGATGATCTTGCCGAACTTGTTCCAGTTGAGGCCCTCGGCTGCCTCCTCAGCCTGCTGAGGAATGGTGTCGAAACCGGCGTAGAAGAACGGGGTCAGAACCAGGACCGACACGATGCCGGCGAACAGGCTGGCGCCCTCGGTAGCGGCCTTGCCGCCGCCAGCGCCGGTGACCTGGGAGAACACGGGCATGGCGTTGTCCGGCGAGCCGGTGAACAGCGAGACGCCCATGGCGAGCAGCATGCCGCAGAGCAGGGCCTTGGTCAGGAAGGCCTGGAGCTTGGCGGCCGAGCTGGCGCCGCGGAAGTTGAGGAAGATGACGTAGGCTGCGAAGCCGAGCGCGATCAGCGTCGGGAACAGGTAAACGTCGGCGCCCAGGATGGTGTAGAGCTTGACGGCGCGCAGCCACTCAAGACCGGGCAGGCTGCCGAACATCTCGGACACGAGGGTCGAAATAGCGATGGCCTCCCACGGGCACAGGATGCCGTTGCCCAGGGCCAAAAGCCAACCGGTGATGTAGCTCAGCGTACGGCCAAAGCTACGATCGACATACTCGACGATGCCGCCCGAGATGGGGATAGCAGCCGTGAGCTCACCGAAAACAGCTCCGACGGGCACGAGGAAGATTGCACCCAAGAGGAATGCGATCATAGCGGGAACGGGACCGCCGCCCACGACCATCCAGTCGCCGACCTGCAGAACCCAACCGGTACCGATGATGGCACCGAAACCGATGGTGAAGAAGTTCCAGAGCGAAAGCGTTTTCTTCATGCCGCCGTTATCCTCGACTGCAACTTCTGCGTTCTTGTCCGCCATTGTTCCCCTCCTTTCCTTTTTGACGCCCCTTGACGTCACCCCTTGCGCGGTCTGTTTTGCCGCGCTCTTTTATTTCGTGGCTTTAAGATACGGCCTTGGCGCAGCAGCTCCGCTTGTAGCTCGACCGAAGGCAGAACTGCAAAACGAGCGGCGCTGTTTTTGGGACGAACGGCACGGTTTGCCGCTCATTGTTGCCGCCCGTCCGACGGGCGTACGCTCATCGGACGCATATAGAGATGTTTTTGAGGCCGTGTGTTTTGCGCCTTTCGTACCGTTTACCGAGCTTTTGACGCGCAGACCCATTTGTTGCACATCTTTTTTGTAGGATGGACAGGTTATACATGAGACAAGGCGGTACGAATGGCATACGGATACAACGACGGTGATCAACGGCGACAAAGCGTTCGCCTTGCTGGCCGTACCACGCCGACGCCCAGAAGTGCCACGAGCAGCAATCCGCAACGTCCTCAAGAGCAACCCAGGCCTTCGTCTCGGCAGCAGGCAAGCAGAACGCGGCAGAGTGGTCGTCCGAGCACGAGCACAAGCGCGCAGCAAGATGGCCGCTTGGGCGCGCGCACTCGACAGCGCCAGGCCGAGGTTCCGCAACAACGCCGCAACGGCGCACGTCAGCCCGGCATCCATCTCAACCGCTTCTTTTCGCATCCCCAAGGTGGACGCGACGGCAAGCCTTACCGCTCGACATCGCACGTGAATGCCCCCGCCCTGCCGGCCCGTCGACTTCGCCTCGCACTGTGCTCTATCCTCACCTGTCTGGTCTTTGTGCTTATGAGCTCCTGTATGTTCCACGGCTCGGCCGGTCTCCAACCCACCGCCGAGGACAAGCTGCTCAAGGCCCCCGTCGCGCCCGGTTATTCTTTCGCCTTTTCGACCCCGCGCTCGCAATGGCAAGCCGGCACGATGCCCCATATCTATCAGATCGACCCTGCGTGGTCGGAGCTGCCTTACGCCGGCGGCACCATCCGCCAAAATGCCTGCGGGCCTACGTGCCTCACCATGGTCTACATCTTTAAGACGGGACGCACCAATATGACCCCCGTCGATATGTGCGCGCTTTCCGAGGCGGGCAATTACGCCCCCACCGGTGCGACCGAATGGTCGTTTATGACGAGTGGCGCGTGGCAGTTGGGACTTAACGGAACGGAGCTCCATAACGATCGCGACTCGATGACTCAGGCGCTGCGTTCGGGAGCGCCCATCATCGCCGCCGTTCGGCCGGGCACCTTTACCAACGTGGGCCACTACATTGTGCTTTACGGTATTGACGACGCCGACCAGATTGGCGTCTACGACCCCAACTCGGCCAGCCGCAGCGTCCGCCGCTGGGGCGTCGTAGAAGTCCTTAACGAAGTCGAAGCCATGTGGGCCTACTACTAGTCATTGGGGACAGACTTAAATGAGTGGTCGTTGGGGACAGCCTTTAAGGACTGTCCCAAGCTGCCGGCAGGAAAGGAACGTCCCCAAGTGCCGGGTTCCCAATGACTAGGTGAATAGCAAAAGCCCCGCAGTCGGAGCGGACTGCGGGGCTCATGAAGAGAGGCTAGTTTGCGGGCGTCTTGCCTGGCGCCCACGAGAGAGGCAACAGAGTAGAGACTACTCGTGGATGCGGGTGCCGGAGAGGCCGGCCATGGTCTCGGCGGCCTTGTCCAGAGCGCCGATGATGCAGGTACGGCCCTTGCGGGAACGGGCGAACTTGATGGCGGCGCGGACCTTGGGCTCCATGGAACCCTTGCCGAACTGGCCCTCGTCGGCCAGGCGCTCGGCCTCGTCGGCGGTGATGTCCTCGAGCTCCTCCTGGTTGGGCTTACCAAAGTTGATGGCGACATGCTCAACGGCGGTCAGCAGGAACAGAACGTCAGCGTCGCAGTCCTCGGCCAGCAGCTCGCCGCCCAGGTCCTTGTCGATGACGGCGGGGACGCCCTTGTAGCAGCCCTTGTTCTCGTAGTCGCGGACGACGGGGATGCCGCCGCCACCGCAGGCGATGACGATGAACTCGTTGTCGAGCAGGTTGAGGATGGAGTCAGCCTCGACGATCTTCTTGGGATCGGGGGAAGCGACGACGCGACGCCAGCCGCGGCCGGAATCCTCGACGAAGACCTTGGAAGGATCCTCGGCCATGAACTCCTTGGCCTGCTCCTCGGTGTAGAAGGGGCCAATCGGCTTGGTCGGGTTCTTGAACGCAGGATCGTCCGGGTCGCACTCGATCTGGGTGACGACGGTTGCGGCGTGCCAACGCTTATAGCGCTTGTGCATCTCGCGGCCAATGCCCTGCTGCAGGTGATAGCCGATGTAGCCCTGGGACATGGCGCCGCACTCGGGCAGCGGCATCTCGGGGGTGCCGATGGCGTCGTGGGCGGCGGCGAAGGCGTTCTGGATCATGCCGACCTGCGGGCCGTTGCCGTGGGTGATGATGATCTCGTTGCCCTGCTCGATCAGGCCGAGAAGAGCGTGAGCGGTGTTGCTCACGGCCTCGATCTGCTCAACGGGATTGTTGCCGAGGGCGTTGCCGCCAAGGGCGACGACAATACGATCGGGCTTGCCAAGAGGCTTAGACATTGCTGGAATCCTTTCTGTAAAAGGCCTACAACCCATTAATAACCCGCGCCCGTGCAATACGCGAGTTTATTAAGGTTTATATTCTCTTTATCGCTCATTTTATTCATTTTGAAAATAGTTGAACGGTGAACGGTCGTTTTTATCCGCTCAGCGTACAGAACCCCAGCTCAAGCATATCTACGTCATTTACGTGCAACTTTATTTTAATAGAGCAGGGATTAGACCAGATTATGCAAACTATATCTTTGCTAAACATAAAACAGTCAGCGCAAAGTCTTACTCGCACTATACGAGATTCTATGCACTTATTGGACGAGTATGCAGCCCTGCAATAACATGGCGTTTTTCATCCAACTTAAAGAATAGACGAGTGCCTTTGCCGCGCGTCAGCCGGCAGCCGGCGAGCCGTCTCGTCGGTTGCCGCTTCCAGAAAATCAAAAACTGATATTGCGCGCGCAATTGCTGCATGGTACTTTAGCGAAGAACAGCGCGGGCTGGGGCGACAGAGATTTGTCGTGAAGTTTGGGTTCGGCGACCCCGCTGCTGTCTTCTCCTTATCCGCCAGCGAACCCCTTGAGCGACGGATTGAGGAGGTCCTTACTATGACAAAAATGCTCAAGATCACGCTGAATGGCGAGACGTTTCTCGCCGACATGCTCTGGGACAAGGCTCCCGAGGCATGCAAGCTGTTCGAATCATCCTGTCCAGTCGAGTCACGTATCTTTTCGGCCAAGATCTGCGATGCCGAGGTGACGTATCCTGTCTCGGGCCCCATCGCCAATTACGAGCACATCGAGAACCCCGTCTTTCACGAGCCAGCGGGCGCCGTGAGCTGGTATGGCGGATGGTCGTCAATCTGCATCTTCTTTGACGTGTGCGAGCCCTTTGGCACCTGCAACATGTTCGCCCGCATCTGCGAAGCCGACCGCGAGCGTTTTGCCGCCGCCTGCCGCAATGTCTGGGACAACCAGGGCATGTACATTAAAAACGAAATCGTCGAGATCGAAACGGAGGCCTAAAGATGATGGATATCAACACCCTGCTCACACTCGACCTTGCCGAGTACGCCACTGCACTTGAAGCCCTCGCCGATCAAATGATGCTCGAGGAACCGCGTGACATCGACTACATGCGCCGCCGCAAGCTCGACACCGGCCGCGAATTCGCCGTCTGGAACTTCACCGTCGGTTACTGCATGAACGCCGCCGACGCCCTCTCCCTCCTGCGAGCCCAGGCCAACGAAAACGCCAACGACGGCACCGCCGACCTCGCAACGATCAAAAACAGTGCCGCACGCCTGTGCGACTGGTTCTCGGGCGCCTTCGACGTCACCGGCAAAATGGATGACACGACGGCAATCCTCGCCCACAGCCGCGACCTCTACGCCCAGGTTGAGACTCACGAACAGTTCGCGGCCCTCACCCGCGCCACCGAGCGCTATCTGGTCCAGCTCCAATTTTGGGTCGACCGCCAGATTCCCTGGCCGGCTATTAGCGACCTCGTCCACGGCTACCGCCTACGCACAGAGAGCGGCGAGACAAGATAAAAACAACCAGGCAGCACCAACAATGTCCCGCCACGGGACCCAAAGTGGCAATCAGAGGACTGGAGACGCACGCGGCAGCGTCCCCAGCCCTCTCCATAGCGCTGCGCGTTTCGCGCCAAAGGCGCGAAAAAGCAAAGGGATAAAAGGCGGTAACGACCAAGTCCCCAGCCCTTTCCCAAAGTAACGCGTGGTTTCGCGGCAAAGCCGCGAAACAGCGAAGGGAACGGAATACCCGACCAACTACGTCCTTCATCCGCCCACACAATCCGAGGACGTAGTCGTAGCAGGATCTGAGGGCTGACCTTCGCGGACACTCCGCAGGACGAAAGAACCCCCGCCGCACGTAGTGCGCAGCGGGGG
>UQKV01000046.1 GCA_900541665.1 uncultured Collinsella sp. | reverse complement strand
CCGCCAAAGGGAAAGCGCGTCCCATTCCGAGCATCACATCAGAGCGCGCTTGGTTATCTCCGCTCGCACATCTCGGCAAACGAAATCAGCTTGGCATCTCCCCTGCTCGCCGCAGCTTCCTGACATCCTTGCGTAAAGCCACGCTTCGAAAAGATCACGTAGCTTTTATGCTGCCGCCTAAAGAGCTCGCTTCGGTACACGAGCTTTTCCAGAACATCCTCGCCTACCGGTTCATTGCGCCATTTGCACTCCGCAAACAGCGCATCGCCCTCGCCATCGTCAACAATCAAGTCGATTTCTTCCTGCGTATGCGTACGATTATCCGTCCCCCACCAGCGCCCGACGCTCGCCGGAACCACATCGAGCTGGCCCGCCCGCGCGAGTTCGTACACGTATTGTCTGCATATGAGCTCAAAGACCGTACCCATGTAATCCGATACGTACGGCTCAATGCGCTTATACGCCATCTCGGCCATATCGTTTTGAATCAGCCCGATGTTCTGCGGAACAAACTTGTACCAGAACCTAAACATCTGATCGCTCAGCAGATACACGGCTCGCTTATTGCTCGTCTCGTTTAGGGGCAGCTCGCGCTCGACAATCCCAAGCGACGCCAGCTTATCCACATAGCTCTTTACGTTGCTCGCAGGGATTCCCGTAGAGCTCGCAATCTCCGAGATCTTCGAGCGCCCCTGAGCAATTGCTTGCACGATTGCATCATATTGCTCGGGATTGCGGCACTCTTGCAATAGCAGGTTACTCGGCTCCTCAAAGAGATAGCCCGTAGGAGTAAGAAAAAGACGTTTGATGTTGTCCTTGAGCGGTGCGGCAGGATCGACTTTCTCGATATATGCAGGAATGCCGCCCGTCATGCCATAGCAAACTGCAGCGTCTTCGCGACCCATGCTCTGCCACAGGCCGAGGGTCGTCATAAAATCGAGCGGCAAGATCTTAAACTGGGCCGTACGCCTACCGTATAGTGGGCTCTCGTAGCCCAACACCTGTTCCTCCATAAACGAAAGAGACGAGCCGCACAGGATAAGCATGAGCTTGGTCTCTTTGTACAAGTGATCGATCTTGTCTTGCAGCAACGAGCTGATCTCGGGATGCGATTGGGCGAGATAGGGATACTCGTCAATCACGACAATCAAACGTTCCGTGCGAGCCATGGTGGCCAATGCATCGAACGCCTCGTCAAAACTACGAAACGACACGCCTGCAGCACCAACCGAACCCGCAAGTATCGCCTGGCTAAAGCCGTGCAGGTTTGCCTCTGCATTGGTACGACGAGCTTGAAAGTAAATAGCCCTCTTGCCTTGGATGAACTCTGTGATAAGGCGCGTTTTACCCACGCGACGGCGGCCGTAAATCACAGGCATCTCAAAGGAGCCCGTGCCATACAGTCGATTGAGCTCGGACATTTCCGCTGTTCTTCCGATAAACATAGGGCCATCCTTCCTTTACGTTATAGCTAGCTATATTATACCTTCCTATAATATAGCTAGCTATAACGTAATTCGACAGGCAGCGCACGCAAAAGGGGCGGTACACCACCGCACGTGGACCGTTCCGGAAAATGCATCCCGTTCTGGAGCCAAAACTGGGCCGTAGTTTCCGCCAAGCATCCCATCCGGAAAGCGTGTCCCGTTCTGAGTGGCAATTCCGGGACACAGTTTCCGCATGCGGCCCGTTGGGAAAGTTCATCCCGCTCTGAAGGCTCGTTCCGGGATGCAATTTCCGTTTGAGGCCCGATCTGGAAACGGCATCCCACTCTGAGGCCGAAATCTGGGGTGTAGTTTCCGCTTGAAGGGCTGTCCGGAAAGCGCGTCCCATTCCGAGTGGCAATTCCGGGTCACAGTTTCCGCAGATACAAGACGACAGTCCGCCGCCCTTATCACATGCCTTCAAATATGCGATCCAGAAACACAAAACAGCAGATAGAATGCTCTTTTTCAAAAAGTACACGTCCCGAAACTTACCAAGACTTCATATCCAGCTACCGTTCACGGTCGCCGATTACCGCCCACCGATTCAAACAAGAAATATGTCGCCAAAAGCAGGCCATCTACCTGCATGGTTAGATTTTGGTCAGCTTTTGGTCAGCTGAGCGGCAAGTTCCAGCTGATACGTTTTTGCTACCCAAAAGGAGGCGGTAGCTCATGACCCATTGCAATGACCAGCTCATCGACCAACTGCTCACTCAAACCGAACAAGAGGGGCGCTGCCTGATTCCCCCGAGCACGGCGATCCGAAAAGCGCTCCTTCGGCGCGCCGGCGGCACGGTTGTCTCGCCCATGCCGGGGTTGTTTGCGCGAAAAACGCGCTGGGATGAACTCAACCGAGCGCAACGCCATTGCGAGATTATCCGCGCCCTTGCGATCATCCATCCCGATTGGACGTTCTGCTCGTTTTCGGCAGCTTGCCTGCTGGGGCTCGAGGTCTCGTGGCGACACCTGAATGTCGTGCATGTTTGCAGCTCGACAAAGCCGTCGGCTCGTCCGGGCGCACATATTCAGCGACACCAGATTGAGCCGGCCGGAGCAATACGCAGAGCCGGCATATCGGTAACGCCGCCCATCCAAACGGCCACAGATTGCCTGCTGCAAACTGGTTTTGCCGACGGCATGCCCATTGCCGATTCGGCGATCTCAAAGCTCGGCCTTGCGCCGGAACAGCTGATGGAGGCCGTTGAGCAACGAGCGACTGCCCGCAATGGTCGCGCGATTCGCACCGCCCTCACAACGCTTAGATATGCCGACGCCCGCGCCGAGAGCGGCGGGGAATCGGTCGCCCGAGCCATCATGATCGAGACGGGCTTTGCGCCCGACTGGCTTCAATACAAGCTGACGGACCCCTTCGATTCGGCCAAGCCCATACGAACGGACTTTGCCTGGGAACGCCAGGCGCGGGAACTCACGCTGGGCGAGCTCGACGGGCTCATCAAATATACCGACCAGACCATGCTGGCCGGACGCACCACCGCCGAGGCGCTCGTTGCCGAACGACAGCGCGAGGCGCACCTATCGCTCTACGGTCACCCTCTGCTGCGCTTTACCATCAGCGAGGTCCGCTCGGCAGGAGTGCTCGCCAAAAAGCTACAGACGGCAGGCATCCGGCAGACCGCGCTGCCGACATGGCTCAACGAGGTGGACCTGTAGGAGCTGTTGAGCTTATGCCCGCCTGCCCATCAAACTGGGGCACACTTTCCAGTTGGCGGCACCGCGGAAACCATATCTCAGATTGAGTGCTCAGAATGGGATGCGCCTTCCATATGGCATACCTAGCGGAAACCGTGTCCCGGAATCAAGGCCCAGAACGGGACACGCTTTCCGGCTGAAGCGCCCAGCGGAAACTGCATCCCGGAATAGACGCTCAAACTGGGACGCAATTTCCGCTGAGGTTCCATCCGGAAACTGTGTCCCACTCCGAGCGTCAATTCTGGGATGAACTTTCCGCCAGAGGGTTCAGCCGGAAACGGCATCCCACTCTGAAGCGAAATTCTGGGACGCAGTTTCCGCATGCGGAGGCGCTCCAAACAAAAGGCCCCGACTCACGATGGAGCTGGGGCCAAAGGCGCAGCGTATGTGGTTGATGCTGAGTGCGAACAGCCCGTCAACAATGGCTGTCCACGCTCTACCCTACCCGCGGCGACGGGCGCGGCTGTACGGGGTATCCACCATGGGCAGATCCGGACGCAGCTTGCCGTCAAACGCGCGGTAGGCGTTCTGTACGGCGGGCGCCGTGGGAATCGTTGCGATCTCGCCGATGCCCTTGCCGCCATATGCCACGGGCAGCAGCTCGTCCTTCTCCACGTAAATGGCGTGGATATCTGGAATCTCGGGCGCACGGAACAGCCCGAGCGTACCGTACCTTGCCTGGGGCACGCAGTCCTTGAGCGGCCAGTCCTCGGTAAGCGCATAGCCCATACCCATGAGCACGCCGCCTTCGATCTGACCCTGGATGGAGATGGGGTTGACTACCTTGCCGGAATCGTGCGCAGCATAGACCTCGCTCACGCGGCCGTCATCGTCCAAAATGACCACATGCGTGGCAAAGCCGTAGCAGATGTGGCTCTTGGGGTTGGGAACATCCGCACCCAGCTTGTCGGTCGGCTCCAAGTACACGTAGCCAAACTCGCATCCCTCGAGTGCCTTGATGGCGGCCGCGGGATCCTGAGGATGTATACCCTGGCCGGCGACGAGCTCCTGCGTGTGCAGCTGATAGGCGTGACCGTCGTCGTACTCGATCTTGACGCCGTCGCCATGCGCGCTCACGGGAGCATCGGGCGCGGGCTTGCCGGCCTCGATGTCAAGCATGGCATCGCGCAGCAGGAAGGCGGCGCCGCGCACGGCCTCGCCGGTCACGACCGTCTGACGCGAACCAGACGTGGTGCCGGAGTCGGGAGCGTTCTCGGTGGAGCACTCGCCGTTGGCGATGCAGCGAAGCGGCAGGCCGCATGCCTCGGCAACGTCCTGCAAAAAGACGGTGTTGCAGCCCTGGCCGATGTCGGACGTGGCGGCGTAGACCACGGCGCGGCCATCCTCGATGCGAATCTTGCAGCGGCCGGCATCGGGCAGGCCAACACCCACGCCAGCGTTCTTCATGGCGCAGGCAATGCCGGCGTGTCCGGGATGCGCATAGTAGGCATCCTTGACCTCGAGCAGTGTCTCCTTAAGCGCCGTGGAACAGTCGGCAATTTGGCCGTTGGGCAAAACCTCGCCCGGCTCGATAGCGTTTCGGTAACGAATCTCCCACGGATCCAGGCCGACCTTTTCTGCCAGCAGGTCGATCAGGCTCTCGAGCGCAAACTCGGACTGGCAAACGCCAAAGCCTCGGTACGCGCCGGCGGGCGGGTTGTTGGTGTAGTAGCCAAAACCGCGAATGTCGGTGTTCTGGTACTTGTAGGGGCCGACGGCATGCGTGCAGGCGCGCTCGAGCACCGGGCCGCACAGCGACGCGTAGGCGCCGGTATCAAAATTGATCTCGCAATCCAGACCGGTAAAGTTGCCCTCGACGTCGCAACCCAGTGTAAAGGTGCCGTCCATGGCGTGGCGCTTGGGATGGAATGCAAGCGACTCGGCGCGCGTGAGCTTGCACTTCACAGGACGCTGGAACTTATATGCGGCGAGCGCGGCCAGGTGCTGGATGGACACGTCCTCCTTGCCGCCAAAGCCGCCGCCCACAAGCATGGTCTCGACGACCACGCGCTCGGGCTCGTTGTCCCAGCCAAACATGTGGGCACACTCTTTGCGCGTGTCGTAGGCACCCTGGTCGGTCGACTGCACCTTGACGCCGTTCTTGTACGGGAAGGCGACGGCGCACTCGGGCTCCAAGAAGGCATGCTCGGTAAAGGGCGTGGTAAAGCGCTGCGTCACGGTAAACGCGCTTTCGGCCAGCGCCTTGGCGGCGTCGCCGCGTGTCACATGGCGGCTCTGGCACACATTGTCCTTGAGCTCCACCGTGTTGCCGAAGGCAAAGAAGCTGTCATGCAGGCGCGGAGCGTCGGCGGCCCTGGCCTCGACAATGTTGCGCACGGGCTCCAGCGGCTCGTAGTCAATCTTTACGAGCTTCTTGGCCTTCTCGAGCGTCGCCTCGTCCTCGGCAACCACCAGCACGATGGCATCGCCCACGCAGCGGGTGATATCGCCCTGGGCGATCATGACGTCCCAGTCCTGGATAAGGTGGCCGACCTGGTTGACCGGCACGTCCTCGGCGCGCAGGATGCCCACCACGCCGGGCAGGGCCTCGGCCTTGGAGGTATCGATGGAGAGCACACGGGCGCGCGGATACTTGGAGCGCACGGCGCTGGCATAGGTCAGGCCCGGCTGATCGAGCTCGTCGATGTCGTCGGGATACTTGCCCTCGCCGAGCACCTTCTTGCGCACGTCGATACGGAAGGCGCGCTTGCCCACGCCGTAGTCATCGCCGCGCTCCAGGTCCTCATCGATCTGCTTTTCGCCGCGGAGCACCGCAGCGGCCAGCGAGATGCCCTCGATAATCTTTTTGTAGCCGGTGCAGCGGCAGACGTTACCGCGAATGGCGTACTTAATCTGCTCCTCGGTGGGCTCGGGGTCCTCGGCGATGAGCGCTGCGCCCGCCATGACCATGCCGGGAATGCAAAAACCGCACTGCACGGCGCCCACGGCGCCAAAGGCGTACACAAAGGCCTCGCGCACGTCCTCGGGCAGGCCCTCGACGGTCACGATGTTGCGACCGGCAGCAAGAGCAGTGGTCAGCACGCACGCCTTGACGGCCGCACCGTCCACATGGATGGTGCAGGTACCGCAAGCACCTTCGGAGCAGCCGTCCTTGGCGGAATGGATATGCAGGTCGTCGCGCAGGTAGCGCAGCAGCGGTTTATTCCCCGTCGTCGTGCGCTCGACGCCGTTAACGGTAAAAGTGAATTCCTGTGCCATGGTGATTCCCTTCTACACGCCGGCGGCGATGCCGGTGCGGTCGTGGATGGCGCCATGCGGGCAGACGACGGCGCACATGCCGCACGACAGGCAGTCCACGCCGTCGATATGGGCGCAGTTGTCCTCGATGCGGATAGCGCCGGCAGGGCACTTTTTAGCGCACATGCCGCAACCGATGCAGCTCGTGTCGCAGATCTTGCGAGCGATGGCGCCCTTATCGGTGTTGTTGCAGCGCACCAGAATGTTCTGGTAGCCGGGAACGAAGGCAATCACGCGCTGCGGGCACGCCATACCGCACAGGCCACAGCCCGTGCACTTGGAGCGATCCACGCGGGCGATGCCATCGACCAGCGCAATGGCGCCGTGGGGGCAGGCCGTGACGCAGGCGCCACAGCCAATGCAGCCTTCGCTGCAGCGGGCGTCGCCGCCTGCGGAAGCGCAACCACTTCCGCAGGCAACGTAGGCCACGTTATGTTGAATGGATTTGGCCATAAGAGACTCGCCTATTTCTTAAGAAGGTACGAATAGTTGTCGCGCACAGCCCTGATGGTCAGGCGGACGGCCTCGGGAAGACCGGTGTTGACGGCATCGACCGAGACGGTGCGGACCGTGCCGGCGACGCGGACCTTAAAGTGGTCCTCGTCCACGGCCAGGAAGCCCTCGTTCTCGGAGTTCTCCATGTCCTGCTCGCTCCAGAACAGGGTGAGCTTGTCCTTGTAGGGACGACCCTCCTGGTAGGGGCAGAACACGGCGCAGTTACCGCACTCGTTGCACATGCCGTCGACATGGACGACCTGATGCTTGGCCAGGCCCGGCACCTTAATTGCCACGTTGGCGCGGTTGGGGCACACGTCGCAGCAGACCTCGCACACCGAGCCGCAGCCCAGGCAGCGAGTCTTGGTGCAGTTGCGCTTGTCGCGGCACAGCGACCCCTTGCGCTCGTAGCAGGTGTCCTCGCGGCCGGCCTGCTCGTTGCAGTCGGCGTACTTGTTAAAGTCCACGCCGGCGATGGCACGGGCGACCTCCGCGGCGTCGGCGATAGCCTCGACCACGGTGGCAGGACCGCGACGGCAGTCGCCCGCAGCCCAGACGCCCTCAACGCCGGTGGAGGTGGCGGCAAGGCGGCCGCGACGGTCGTGCTCGACGCCCGCGGCATCGTAAAGGCTGGCATCGATGCCCTCGCCCACGGCGCAGATCACCGTGGTGGCGGAAAGCTCGACGGTCTCGCCCGTGGCGACAGGGCTGCGACGGCCGCTTGCATCCGGCTCGCCAAGCTCCATAACGTCGCAGGTCAGCACGGCGCCGTTGAGTGCCTTGGGCGCCAGCAGCTCGCAGAGCTCAACGCCGTCGGCAAGAGCAAGATCGAGCTCTTCCTCGTCGGCGGGCATCTGCTTCTTGGTGCGGCGATACACCAGGCGCACGTTCTTCACGCCGGCCAGGCGCTTGGCCACGCGGGCCGCGTCCATGGCGGTGTTGCCGGCGCCAATGACCACGACGTCCTCGCCCAGCTCGAGTTTCTCGCCCTTCTTGGCGGCCTCGAGGAACTCCAGCACATCGAGCTCGGCACCCTCGCCCAAGCCCGCAGAGCCGGGCATCCAGGCACCGGTGGCCACGACCACGTCAGTAAAGCCTTGAGCCTTGAGTTCGTCGATGGAATCAACGCGAGCGTTGAGCTGCACCTTGGCGCCAAAGGCCAGGCAGAGCTCGGCATCGTGGGAGATATCGTCGCTGGCGATACGGAACTCGGGGATCACGTGACGGACCACGCCGCCGAGAGAGTCGCGGGCCTCGAAGATGGTGACGGGCACGCCGGCACGCGTCAGGAAGAACGCCGTCGCCAGGCCGGCCGGGCCGCCGCCGATAACGGCAACGTTGCGCTCGCCGTCGTTTGCGATGGCCTGGGCGCGCAGCTTGGGCAGCACGGCGGTCATGGCCTCGCGGGCGGCCTTGAGCTTGCTGGCGCGAATCTGGGCGCCCTCGGGCTCGTAGAACGCACGCTCGCAGGCACGGCCGCAGGGATGCGGGCAGATGGTGCCGGTAATGAACGGCAGGGCGTTGCGCTCGATGATAATGTTGAGCGCGTCCTCGTAGCGACCCTCGTCAACAGCCGCCAGGTAGGCGGGAATATCCTGCTGGATGGGGCAGCTCGTGCGGCACGGCGTGGTAAAGCAGTCGGAAAGCGGGCTCTTACCGGCGACCTTGCGATCGGGCAGCGGGCGCAGCGGCTTCTTATAGAGCGGGTTGGTAAGCGAATCGACCTGGATCGCGGTCACGGCGTCGAGAGAGACACCCTCAAACGGCTTGCCGTCCAGATCGGTAAACTCGCCGGCCATCTGGCTAAAGCGCTCGTAGCCACCAGGCTTGAGCACGTCGGTCGCCAGGGTAACGGGCCAAATGCCGGCATCGTACAGGGCGCGGATGTTGTAGACCGTAGCACCGCCGGAGTAGCTGATGCGCAGCTTGCCATCGAACTGCTCGGTAATGCGGCGGGCGGCCTCGATGGTCAGCGAGAACAGTGAACGGCCCGACATGTACATCTCGGTGGAGGGCAGCTCGTTCCTCGTCACATCGACGGGGAAGGTGTTGGTGAGCTTGACGCCAAACTCCAAACCGCGCTCGGCGCACAGGGCAATCAGGCGCTCGAACATGGGCACGGCATCGGCCCACTGCAGGTCCTCGCGGAAGTGCGTGTCATCGAAGACGATGTAGTCAAAGCCCAGCTCGTTGAGGCGCTGGCGGGCAAACTCATAGCCCAGCAGCGTGGGGTTGCACTTGATGTAGGTGTTGAGGCCCTTCTCGGTGATGAGGTAGGTCGCGATGCGCTCGATCTCGGCGGGCGGGCAGCCGTGCAGCGTGGACTCGGTAATGGAGTTGGAGACGCGCGCCGGGATGGACTCGACAAACGCAGCATCGACATGCTCAAACTTGTCCAGGTTAGCGAGCGCCCACGTGCGGCACTCGTTCCAAACCTCGGAGCCGCTGGCGTCCTTCATGCCCTCAATGTACGCATCGACCTTGGGGCTCTTAATGCCCTCCAGGTCATAGCCCACCGACATGTTAAAGACAAAGCCGTCCGGGCTGCCCAGGCCGTACTCGCGAGCGATCAGGTGGCAGGCGAACCATGCCTTCACGTACTCGGCAAAGGCCTGCGGAACCTCGAGCTCGGTCGACCACTCGCAGTTGTAGCACTCGTCCTGCGCCACAATGCAGGGCTTGTTAACGCACTTGGAGAGCTCCTCGCCGTCCATAACCTGAACGGTCTTAAGCTCAAAGAAGCGGGAACCAGCCACATAAGAGGCCACGATGTTCTGGGCCAGCTGCGTGTTGGGACCGGCGGCCGGGCCAAACGGAGTCTCGATGCGCTCGTCAAAAATGGGAAGCGCACCCTCCTGGTTGGTCGTGACCATCTTGCGCACGCCAAAGACGGCGCCCTGAGTCTTGTGCTCCTCGATGATCCAGTTCATCAGCTGCGAAAACGGGATCGGCCTCATGATGTCGCTCATAATGAGCTCCTCTCTGTAACGCCCGGCGAGACCGCGCGGCGGGCGCAAATACGGTGTAGCGCTAGCACAGCGCCGGCGACCCCGCGGAGGCCGCCTATACGCGCGTCGGATGCGGCGAAACATCCGACGCGCGTGAATCTACTTGTAATTAATAGGCGCGATCGTTGAGCGTGCTCCAGAGCTTCTTGGACTCAGCCATGGTCCACGCGTTGATCTTTTCCTCATCAATGCCAACGAACTCGCGATCCTTGTACAGGATGCGGCCGTTGATGATGGTGGTGCGGCAGTTTTTGCCCATCATGCCAAAGAGCATGTGGCCGTCGATATTCTCCTCGCTCAGCGGCGTAAAGGGCTTGTAGTCCATGACGATGACGTCAGCGGCAGCGCCGGCCTCGAGCACACCGAGCTTGCGATCGAAGTACTTGCTCGCCATCTTGGCGTTGTTCTCGAACAGCATGGTCATGGCCTCGCACCAGCCCACGTTGGGCATGGCGGCGTTGTGGCGCTGAATGATCAGGAAGACCTTAAGACTCTCGAGCATATCGTGGGTGTAGGCGTCGGTGCCCATGCACACGGGTATGCCGCGGCGGAAGAACTCGAGCACGGGGGCGCAGCCTACGGCGTTGCCCATATTGGATTCGGGGTTGTTGACGAGCCAGGTGCCGGACTCCTTGACGATATCCATCTCGGCAGGCGTCACGTGGATGCAGTGGCCGAGCATGGTGTCGGGACCCAGCAGGTTGTGCTGCAGCAGGCGCTCAACGGGGCTGATACCACCGCGGTTGAGACGGGAGTCCCACACGTCATTCATGCCCTCGCACACATGGATGTGGAAGCCGGTCAGGCCGTTGTTGGCCTCGGCCATCTTGTCCATGGTCTCGTCCGACAGCGTAAAGGTGGCGTGACCGCCAAACATGGCGGCGATCATGTGGTTGTCGTTATCGCGACGTTCCTTGGCGGCCCACTGGGCAAACTCGGCGTTCTCGGCAATGGCCTGGTCGCACTTTTCCTGACCGCGGCGATCGGAGACTTCGTAGCACAGGCACGAACGCATGCCCAGCTCCTGCGCGGCGTCCTTAATGGTAAAGAGGCTTCCCGGGATTTCGCAGAAGCTCGCATGGTGATCGAAGATCGTGGTGACGCCATCGCGGATGGAGTCAAGAATCGTGGCATAGGCGCTGGCCTTGGTGCCGTCGAGTGTCAGGTTGTCGTCAATCTTCCACCACTGCTGCTCAAGATTCTCCAGGAAGTTGGTGGGGTTGCAGCCCTTAATGGCAAGGCCGCGGGCCAGACCCGAGTAGATGTGGGTGTGGCAGTTGATGAGTCCGGGCATGATGAGGTTGCCCCGGGCATCGACGTACTCGGCATCCGGGTACTTGGCCTTGAGCTCGCACTCGGGGCCCACTTCGACGATCGTATCTCCGTCAATGGCAACCGCACCGTTTGGAATGAACGGGGTCTGAGCGTTGCGGGTAAAGACGGAACCGTTAGCGACCAGAAGCATAAATGCTCCCTTCAACATCAGGGGCGGGGTTTGACACCTCTGACATGGCGGAGTGCGAAGCGCCGGCCTACACCGGAAACGGGCCCTCTCCCGTCAACGCTTCACCAAAGGGACAAACCCTTTGAAGTGCGGCTTGGCGCCGCATGGCGTCGGCGGACGAGGCGATGCGTCCGCCGACGAATAGCACCGAATTGGCTACTTCTTGCTCTCGGGCAAGACCAGATCCACGGCAGCGTCCTTGGCAGCATCGATGTGCTGAGCCACGACCGGCGTCTGCGGAAGGATCAGGTTAAGGACAATGGCCATGATGGCGGTGGGGGTTACAGCATTAGAGCCGATGACGGTGGGCACCCAGGTGGGCATACCCTCACCGGCAAGGCAACCGCTGGCCATCCAGATACCCAGGCCAAAGACGACGGAGGTACCGACGATGGTGGTAGTGCGCTGCGTGAGACCCTCGCGGGTGAACATGCGCACGCCGTTCATGGTGATGGTGCCAAAGACGCCGACGGTCGCGCCGCCGATGACGGGCTGCGGGATAGCGGAAAGGACGGCAGAGAGCTGCGGGAACAGGCCGGCGATGGCAAAGACGGCCGCGATGATCACAAAGACCCACTTGTTGACGACCTTGTTGGAGCAGATGATGCCCACGTTCTGGCCAAGGGCGCTGGTGGGAAGACCGCCCAGCAGGCCGCCGACCATAGAGGTGAGGCCCTGAGACACGATAGCGCCGGAGAGCTCGCGCTCGGTGGGCATACGGTCGATGGAGCCCAGGCAGGCGGCGGAGACGTCACCGATAACCTGGATAGCAACCATGGGGAACACGACGGCGAGGGTAATGCAGACCTCGGGATCAAACTCGAGCGCGTAGGGCATGAGCTTGGGAAGGGCGAAGACCTGAGCGGTGGCGACGCTGGAGAAGTCGATCATGCCAAAGGGGATGGAGACGATCATGCCAACGATCATGCCAAAGAACACGGATCCCAGCTTGAGCGTGCCCTTGCCAAAGTTGGCGAGCGCAAAGACCACGGCGAAGGTGATAAGAGCGACGCACCAGGCCTGCGGGGTGCCCCACAGCGGCGTACCCATACCGCCGGCCATATACTTGACGGCCGTGGGATAGAGAGAGACGCCAATGGAGAAGATGACCGTACCGGTCACGACGGGTGGGAACAGCCACTTGATCTTGCTGTAGGCCAGACCAAAGAGGACCGCGACGGCGCCGCCGACGATCTCGCCACCCAGCAGCGCACCAAAGCTAAAGCCCGAGGCACCCATGGCCTGCAGGGCCGGCAGGAACGCGAACGAAACGCCCATGACGATGGGCAGGCCGCCGCCGATGCGACGGAAGGGAGCGAAGGCCTGAAGGGCCGTATCGATCGCCGAAAGAATGAGCGCGACCTGGATGATGTCGGTGCTCTGCTGGCTATTAAAGCCGTAGACGCCGGCCATGATGACCGCCGGGGTAATGATGCCGGCAAACGATGCCAGTACGTGCTGAAGGGCACACGGGATCATTTCCTTAACGGGAGGCATGCCTTCGCGAGTGAACAGGGCTTCAGTGCCGTTCGTAACCGTCTCCTGGGTCATTTGACCACCAATCCTCGAAGTAGTTGTTTTCGCATCTAACGCTCTATTGTGACGCAGTGCGGGGTTGAGGTTGTGCCTTCATTGCATATCGTATTAAAGATGATTCTCATTCTCAATAATAATTTTTTGTTATCAGACTATTCTTCAGCTGAATTAACGCATTTCCGCAGGTCATGAAAGTGTCTGGTCAAAATAACATCTAACTTTTCTTTTGGTCAACCGTTTACCGCCAAATATCTACCGCTCATCTGTATTACGCAATGTACCTGCGGATATACGAGATGATGGGCAGCGTGTTACCATGAGAAAAAATTGTTATGAACATTTCCGATTTCACTCAAAGGAGTTGCCCGTGAACGAGACCGTACGCCGCTTTTTGCCGATGGTCGATTTTCTGGAGCAGATACTCGGCAAAAACAGTGAAATCGTGCTGCACGATTTCTCGGATCCCGACCACGCCATCGTCGATATTCGCAACGGCATCGTGAGCGGCCGCAAGGTCGGCGGCCCCGCCACCGATCTGGCGCTCAAGATCATGCACGACCCCAAGTATCGCGACCTGCCGTTTATTACGGGCTACGAGGGGCGCGGTGCCGGCGGCAAGACGTTGGAGTCAGCGACGTACTTTATCCGCGAGAATGACGAGATCGTCGGTATGCTCTGCGTCAACACCGACCTTTCCACAGTACGCTCCATCAACGCCATGGCGCAGCAGCTCATGGCGTGCTTCGACGCAGCGCCGACGCGCACGGAGCCCGCCCCTATCGAGGTCGAAAGCCTTTCGGAGTCCACACAGGAGCTCATCGACCGCAGCATTGCCGAGTTGCTGAGCGCGCGCGGGCTGGATGTGGCTTCGCTTGGTCAGAGCGACCGCGTGGACGTCATTCGCCACCTCAACGGCAACGGGGTGTTCATGCTCAAGGGCGCCGTGGCCTGCGCCGCCACCGCGCTGGGCATCTCGGAACCCAGCGTCTACCGCTACCTGCAAAAAGTTCGCAAGGAGGGCTAACGAGCAAAATGGAGCGCGGCTCCACAAGCGACCCGTCACTTGACAAAAGACCCTGCAGCTCGCACGCGCTGCAGGGTCTTTTTGCATGTCATGTTTAGTTGTGGCCAACGCCTTAGAGAGCGGCGACGACCTCGATCTCGACCAGACCGCCAGCCGGAAGGGCGGCAACCTGGAAGGCGCTGCGCGCGGGGAACGGAGCCTCGAACTTGGAGGCGTAGATCTCGTTCACGGCAGCGAAGTCGGCGATGTCGGCCAGGTAGACCGTGGTCTTGACGACATCGGCAAAGGTGGCGCCGGCAGCGGTCAGCAAAGCCTCGACGTTGGCGAGGGACTGCTTGGCCTGGGCCTCGACGCCCTCGGGCATCTTGCCGGTCGCGGGATCGATGCCCAGCTGGCCGGACAGGAACACCATGTTGCCGGCCTGGATACCGGGGGAATACGGTCCGATGGCTGCGGGTGCGTTATCGGAAGACACGACGGTCTTGCTCATGTTTATCTCCTTACGATCAGTTGAGAAAGCGTGAGCGCGGCGTTCACACCGGGAGGCACAGTTCGGTCTGAACACCGCGCTTGATTGGGATGGTACTCAAGGTTTCTGTTTGATGCAAGAATATTATCAGCTTGCGAGAATATTTTATCGCCCAACGGTTTCCCCGAACCGCTGAACGGTTCTCCACGGGGTCAGCCAGCCCAAGCTGCTGAAGACTTTATCCCGCTTGGAGCACGGGCATCGCCTGCCGCGACGGCGCCACTATACTTTTGGGTATCTGAGCATTTTGAAAGGCAGGATATGACCGCAACCGCCAGCCGAACCACCAACCGCAGACCCGAGCTCTTGGCCCCCGCCGGAGGCCCCGAGCCCTTTGCCGCCGCACTCGCTGCGGGCGCCGATGCCATCTACTGCGGCATGGGCAGCTTCAACGCCCGCCGCAAGGCAACCAACTTTACCGACGAGGCCTTTGAGCAGGCCTGCCGCGCCGCGCACCTGGCCGGCTCGCGCGTCTACGTCACGGTCAACATCGTCATCAAGCAGTCCGAGATGGGCAATGCGCTGCAGCTCATCCACCGCTGCTCCACGCTGGGCGCCGACGCCTTTATTATCCAGGACTGGGGCCTGTTCTTTGAGGTCAAGCGTACCATGCCCGGCATCGAGACACACATCTCGACCCAGGCGAACATCCATGACGACCGCGGAACTCTTTGGTGCCGCGAGCAAGGCGCCGACCGCGTGACCCTCTCGCGCGAGCTTTCCATCGACGAGATTGCCGCCATCCACGATGCCGCACCCGATGTCGACCTCGAGGTCTTTAGCCATGGCGCCATCTGCTTTTGCTACTCGGGCCTGTGCCTGCTTTCGAGCTTTGCCATGGCGGGCCGCTCGGCCAACCGTGGCATGTGCGCCCAGCCCTGCCGCCTGCCCTACGAGCTGATCGACGAGAACGGTCGCGCGCTCTCCCCCGCCGGCCGCGAGCGTGCGCTATGCCCGCGGGACACCAACACCTCACAGCTTGTTCGCCGTCTGTATGACGCCGGCGCCGCGTCGCTCAAGCTCGAGGGCCGCATGAAGGCACCCGATTACGTGTACTCCATCGTTGATGTGTATCGTCACGAAATTGACGACATGCTATCCGGAGCCACCGTTGCCAAGGACGAGGAAGCCGCCCGCCAGCGCCAGCTCAAGCGCTGCTTCAACCGCGACTTTACGCACGCCTATCAGGACGGCACCTCGGGCGACGAGATGATGAGCTACGAACGTTCCAACAACCGCGGCCAGATTGTGGGCACGGTGCTGGGCAGCCGCCCAGCCAACCGCGATGTGCGCGGCCTCAAGCCCGACGACCGCCGTCGCCGCGCCGCCATCACCCGCATTGAGCTGTTTGAGCCCGTGGGCAAGGGCGACCTGCTGGAGCTTCGCCACGACGACGAGTTTGACCAGTTCCTGACCACCATTGCCGCCGATGATGCCGCCGCGGGCGACATCATCGAATGTCGCGTGCCCCGCAGCATGCCCGAGGGCTGCCGCGTCCGCGTGATTCGCAGCCAGCGTGCCATCGACGCCGCCGGCGCCGCGCTCAAACGCGATGTGCTGCGCCGCCGAGCTGTTGATGTGTCCGTCGTGGCGCGCCTGGGTGAGCCGTTTACTGTCACACTCACCTGCTGCGATGATCCTTCGCTTGTGGCCACGGCCACGGGCTTTACCGTCGAGGCTGCCAAGACCCGCGCCGTCGAGGCGGCAGACCTGGTTGAGCACGTCGGGCGCATGGGCTCCTCTCCCTTTGAGGCCGCAAGCTTTGACGTTTCGCTCGACGCCGGCTGCGGTATGGGCTTTTCCGCCGTGCACAAGGTGCGCGCCGCCGCTTGTAAGGCGCTGGAAGAGGCCATTCTGGCACCGTACGAGGAGCGCGCGAAAACGCTCGAGCTGCCGTCGATTGTAACCAGTGATTCCCGCCCCGCGCCCGAGCACTACCGCGATGAGCCGCAGATCTGCGCCACCGTCACCTCGCTCGAGGCCGCCGAGGCCGCTCGCGCCGAGGGTGTAACGCGCATCTACATGACCACCGACGCGCTCGATGCGGCCGAGCTCTCCCCCGCCGATGCATTTGAGCAGGGTATCGTACCCGTGCTCGACGAGGTCTGCCGCGCCGTTGACCACGTACGCGTCGACCCGTGGGTTGTTGCCGGCGCCACGGTCGCTATTGGCAACATCTCTGAGCTTGCCCTGGCCGCCCAGGTTGGCGCCACGGCCGAGATTCGCTCTTGCCTGCCGGCGCACAACACGCCCTGCATGGAGGCGCTTGCCGAGCGCGGAGCCGGTGCGTTTTGGCTCTCGCCCGAGATCACACTCGACGAGATTGTCTCGCTCGGCGCCGCTGCGCCCGCGGCTCTGGGCATCACCGTCTTTGGCCGCCCGCGCGTTATGACGAGCGAGCACTGCATCCTGCAGGTGGCCAATGGCTGCATCCACGATTGCGCCAACTGCCGCCTGCGCGCCCGCAAGCTGTCGCTCAAGAATATCGACGGCAAGGTCATGCCCGTGCGCACCGACATCCATGGCCGCTCTCGCTTGTACGACGCCTACCCCATCGACCTTACGCCGCAGGTACCGCAGTTGCTCGACGCCGGCGTCCGTCGTCTTATGGTCGACGGAACCCTGCTCGAGGCCGATGAGATTGGCCGTGCCGTCGCTCGCGTCCGTCGCGCCGTCGAGGCGGCTCAAGCCGGCCGCAAGCCCGCCGCCCGCCTGCGCGG
>UQKV01000045.1 GCA_900541665.1 uncultured Collinsella sp. | reverse complement strand
CATCCGGTCCGACCGGGCCGCGCGGCAAGGAGATATATTGCCAGACCGGAGGGGCCCCGTGGGCGGGAATCTGGGCGTACACATTTCCTACACAGTTTGGAATCCGACTAACGTTTGCCAGCCGTTACCTACCGCTCGCCGAGCATCTCTTTATATAAGGCAGTCTCATGGTTAAAGCGGATACGTCCCCCTAGCTAAAGCACAGCCAGCATCGAGCAACTCATCACGTTCTTCCACCGAGAACCCCTCGGCGTAGACGCGCACCACTGGTTCGGTCCCGCTAGGACGGACCAGCAGCCACGTGTCATCCTCGAATGCCAAACGCAAGCCATCCATATGACTAACGTTTTGCGGCACCTTGCCACAAATCGACTTGGGGTTTACGCCCGGCAGCAGGGTTCGTAACGTTTCGGCATCTTCGGCCTCAAGGCGCAAATCCCGTCGACCGTAACTCGTCTTACCAAAACTGTCCTCGAGTTGGTCGACCAGAACGCCCAAAGGCGCGTCCGTCTTAGCCATAAGCTCACACAGAATCAGACAGGCGAGGATTCCATCGCGCTCGGGCATATGCGCGGCGATGCCGATACCACCGGCTTCTTCGCCGCCCATGAGGACGCCGCCCTTCTTCATCTCTGCCGCTATATATTTGAAACCGACTGGCTTGACGGTCACGCGGCAGCCAAGCGCCTCGGCAATGCGACGCACGAGCGTCGAGCATGAAAGATTGACGACGGCGCGCCCCTCCAAATTACGAAATTGAACCAAGTCGCCCAAAACGAGCGCCATGATCTGATGCGGATGTATATATCTGCCGCGCTCGTCAACCGCGCCGATACGGTCGGCGTCGCCGTCGGTCACCAGGCCAGCGCAAGCTCCGTCCTCGATAACCGTGCGCTCGCAAGCGTCCACCCACGGTTCAACGGGGTCGGGGCAGATATCTTCTTGGTCAGACGCCTGCCCGGCGTGAATCTCGTGCACCTCAACGCCAAGCTCGCGCAGCAAGTCGGCTAGATAGCCCTGGGCTGCGCCGCCCATGGGATCGACAACCACGCGCAGGTGCGCGGCGCGGATGGCTTCGGCATCGACAAACGATGCCACCGCCTGCATATAGTCAGGAATGATATCCGCGGTGCGATATTGCCCCTCGATCCCCATTGGCTCGAGAGCCATGGTCTCTTCGAGCTCTTCGATGACATCCTGGTTGGCGGTCGAGCCGTCACCCATGCGAATCTTGAGGCACAGATAGCCCTGCGGATGATGGGACCCCGTCACCATGAGCGCGCCGCACGCCTCACCGTCATAAGCCGCCGCCCACGTAAGGGCAGGGGTCGGGACAGGTCGCGAAGCGAGCACGGCGTCTAGCCCGTGCGCCGCTAGCACGCCCGCCGCAAGCTCAGCGAACTCGCGCGCCAGGGGCCGGGTGTCGAACCCTATATATACCGTTTTGCCCGGATTGGTCTTTTGCCACAACTCGCCGACGGCATCGGCGATACGGGCAACGTTATCGGCAGTGAAGTCCTCATCGACGCGAGCGCGCCAACCGTCAGTTCCAAAATGAATTATCGCGCACACGCGCAGACACCTCACAGTGTTTGGATCATGGTACGCATGGGGTATACCCGCAACATGCACTCGGCAACCTGCCGGCACCAGCATTCACCATTTGGGCAAATGCTGCCGAGGACATGCAGGCAATAAAAAACTGCCCCGTATGGAGCGGTTTTGCCCTTTATATATCGAGCGCCTCGGCCATCGCTGCCGTAGTGATTGCCGTGGTTCCACAACAACTGCCCACCATTGCGGCGCCGGCATGTCTCCATTCGATGCATGCGCGCGCGAAAGCTTCGGGGTTCTCGTGCCATACGGGGCCATCCTGAGTCTGGACCGGATCGCCCACGTTGGGACGCACCGTGACGGGAGTAGTCGCCGATGCAACCATCCTGGGCACCGCCGCGTTCGCGGCCGCAAGCGAACAGCAATTAACACCAACCGAGTTTGCGCCGTGTTTTTCGGCGTACAAAACGGCTGCCTCGATGTTGAGGCCATCGCCCAACAGGTCGCCTTTATCGTCAACGACAAAACTCACCAGAACAGGCATGCCGTCGGCGGCATCTCGAGCGCCGGCAAGCATGGGCTGCAAATTACGGATAGACGTCACCGTCTCGATCAGCAGACCGTCAACGCCGGCATTGAGCAAGGCGTGCGCCTGTTCGCGCGCAATGCCTCGGATTTCACGATACTCGGCAGAGTCCTCGGCAAACCACTCAATACCGATCGGGCCCATCGAGCCCAGCAGCAGCTGAGGGTGCGCCTGGCGGGCATCGTCGACGGCCCCGCGATTGACCTCCGCCACGGACGGCGCAATCTGGTCGTGTTTAAGGGCATAGCTTGATGCCTGAAAGGTGTTGGTAATGAGCACCTGCGCGCCGGCGGCGACATACAAGCGATGGATACGAGAAACGGTCTGCGGCTCTGCCAGATTCCAAAACGCCGGTGGAATGTCGGCGGCATCGTACTCACTCAACAGAACACTGCCCATGGGGCCCTGCGCCAACAAGGTCTCGCTCGACAAGCGGCGCGTAAGTTCCTCGGCACCAAAGCGGTTGTAATAACTCGTATCCATATATATCCCGCTATTCCTCGACGCTGATTCCCTGCTTTTCGAGATAGGCGAGCCAGCGGCTCATCGTGTCCTCGGATAGCGCATGCTCCATCATGCAGGCCTCGGAATCGGCTCGCTCAAATTCGACACCGAGCTCCTGAACCAAAAACGTGCGGATGAGGCGATGACGGTACCAGATAGCCGTACCAACCTCGCGGCCGCGATCGGTCAGGATCACCTTGCCGTAGTGCGATTGCTCGACAAGCTCGGATGCCTTGAGCGCCGAAACCGCTTTATTGACCGATGCCTTGGAGACGCCAAGGCGCTGCGCGATGTCGACCGATCGCACGCCGTTGGTTTCCCCCTCTTCGCTTTCAATGCGAACCATGCACTCCAAGTAGTCTTCGTTCGCCACCGTCAGATGTAGTTCGCGCGAGCTATTTGTCGTATCCATGATCTTCCGTCCCTTCTGCATTCAATGGCTGATTCTACCCCATCCAAGCGTCGTGGTATGCCGTGGCATACCGTGCTAGAGTTCTTGTTGCACACGACGACCAAGATTGGAGCGGTCTTTATGGAAAACACCACCACGAGCCCCGATGTCCTCGAACGCTTTTTGCGCTACGTCCAGATCAACACGCAGTCCGAGGATGCAAACTGTGACCAGGTACCCTCGAGCGCCGTTCAGTTTGACCTTGCCAACGTGCTGGCTGAAGAGCTGCGCGAGCTTGGTGCGAAAGATGCCCACGTGACCGAGCACGCCTATGTCTGCGCGCATATCCCCGCAAGTGCGGGCGCTGAGGACAAGCCCGCCCTGGGCCTGATCGCCCATCTCGACACCACCGAAGTTGCACCGGGTGCCGGCGTGAAGCCGCACATCGTACACTACGAAGGCGGCGACCTGGTCTGCGGCACGGTTGACGGTAAGCCCGTTGCCATGAGCACCGCCAAGCTTCCCGCCCTGAACGACCTCGCGGGTGAGGACCTGGTCTGCAGCGATGGCACCACGCTGCTGGGCGCGGACGACAAGGCAGGCGTCGCCGAGATCATGTCGCTTGTCGCGCGTATCGCTCAGGATCCCTCCCTGCCCCATCCCGCACTCGGCATTTGCTTCTGCCCTGACGAGGAGATCGGTCACGGAGCCGAGCTGTTGGATATCGATACCTTTGGCTGCAAGTACGCCTACACGGTCGACGGCGGCCCCATCGGCGAGCTGGAGTGGGAGTGCTTTAACGCCGCCGAGGCGACCGTCCGCTTTGAGGGCCAGTCCATCCACCCGGGCGACGCCAAGGGCCGTATGATCAACGCAGGCAATCTGTTCTGCGACTTCAACGCGTTGCTCCCCTACGTGCAGCGCCCGGAGTATACGGAAGGCTACGAGGGCTTTTATCACCTTGAGGGTGTATCTGCGACCGTCGATCACGCCACAGCGCGCTATATCGTCCGCGACCATGACGCCGCCAAGTTCCAGCAGAAACTCGACCTTATTGATGCCGCCGCCTCGATGCTCAACCAGCGTCTGGGTGAGGAGCGCGTGACGGTCGAGATTAGGCAGCAGTATCGAAATATGGCCGAGATCGTTCGTGACTATCCCGAGCTTATTGATGTTGCCAAGGAAGCCTACCTTGCCTGCGGCGTTGAGCCCCAAGTGCTGCCGATTCGCGGCGGCACCGACGGCGCTCAGCTGTCGTTCCGCGGTCTGCCCTGCCCCAACCTTTCCACCGGCGGCTATTGCTACCACGGCGTCAACGAGTTCGTCCCGGTCAGTTCGCTCGTCAAGATGACCGACGTGCTCCAGGAGCTCGTCGCCCGCTTTGCATAAGCCTGGCTGCACAAGTCCAAAAGACGAATTGCCCCGTCCTCAACCAAGAACGGGGCGATTTTTTTACTGCAACGAGAATAGGTTGACGCACGCCAGCCTCTTAACGCAAGGAGTGTCCCAAACTGCCGGCAAAAAGAACGTCCCCAAGTGCCAAGTGTTCCGGCAACGCCGATGTTTTGGCAACGACAGCGAGCGGGTCGCATTTGAGACAAGGTGACGTGAAACGAAAGGGCGCTGACCTTCTGGTCGCGCCCTTGAAGTTGAACGTCAGATTGTCCAAATGCGGCCCGCGCAGCGTCGAGTCGTTACGGCGTTTGGTAAAACGCCGTAACTCTAGTAGTTGGCTTCGTAGCCGTTGCCGTCGCCGGTGGGCTCTTCGTAGTAGTCCGAATCGCTTGAATCGCTTGAGTCATCGGAATCGTCAGAGCTGACCGATGAGGTTGCGGTACCGTTTGCGTAGTCGTCAGACGTGTTGTTGTTCAGGTCACCGATCGTAGAGCTGGAACCGTCGGAAAGACCCATGGTGTTGGGACCCTTGGGATCCTTGCCGGCATCGACGCGCTCCATCATTTCCTTGAGCTCGTCCTCGTAGACAAAGACGTAGCTCACACCGTCGATCATGGTGCTGTCGTCGGCGTACGAGGGCAGGTTGGCCGAGTAGATACCGTCGACATCCATACCGCGCATGGCGTTGACCGTAGCCACGATATCCTGAACGCTCATATCGGTTACGAGCATATCGGACAGCGAATTAACCAGGCCAAAGATCTTTGTGGCATCGAAGTTATTGAGAATCTGGTTGGCAAGGGCGCCAAGCACCTGACGCTGGTGGCGCATGCGCGTGTAATCGCCGTCGGCATAGGTGTAGCGGCAGCGGGCATAGGTAAGGGCGGTGGCACCGTCCATATGCTGCTGGCCAGCGGTAATCTTAATATCCAGGTGCTCGGGGTCGTCAACATCATCGGTTGCGTTAATGTCGATACCGCCAACCGAATCAATCAGCGCCTGCATACCGTCGAAGCTGACCTCGGCATAGTGGGAAATCTGAACACCGCACAGCTCGTTGACCGCCTCGACCATGGCCTCGGCGCCGCCAACGGTATGGCAGGCGTTGATCTTCATGGTCTCGCCCTTGTACTCGACCTTGGTGTCGCGCGGAACGGAAATGAGCGTCGCCTGTTTTTGCGTGGGGTCGATGCGTGCCAGGATAATCGAGTCGGCACGATACGTATCCTCGCCCGGACGGCCGTCGGTGCCAAGAAGCAGCACGTAGAACGGATCCTTTGCCTCATCGGTGTCAACCAGAACCCGACGCAGATTGTCGGTAATGACATTAGAATCGCCGAGCTTGCCCATAATGGTGGCAAACCACAGGCCGGCAGCGGTAGTGGCACTCAGCAGCACGCCAAGCACGACAATGAGCGCGACGTGACGAATCGTGTGGCTACGGCGACGTTGACGAGCGCGCTCGGAATAGCGAGCCACGTTATCGCGACTGTAGATCTTGGCCTGCGCACCAGTTGAGGGTCTTCGGGTGGTGGTATCCGCGAGGGGTTTTTTATTAAACATAGGCAACCTGTATTAGTAGATGACGGGATCGGGGACGGTAGCATGCTCGACATGCGCGCCAAGCGCCTGCAGCTTTTCGACAAACCGCTCGTAGCCGCGCTTGATGTGATGGATGGCCGAAACCTCGGTCGTCCCGTCGGCGATCAAGCCCGCTACGACGAGGGCCGCTCCGCCACGCAGATCGGGCGAGGTAACCTGTGCACCCGAGAAGCCCTTGACGCCATGAATCATGGCATGATGGCTCTCGATACGAATGTCGGCACCCATGCGCACCAGCTCAGAGGCAAACATAAAGCGATTCTCGAAGATGTTCTCGGTGATAACGGAGCTACCATCGGCAAGGGCGGAGAGCACCATAATCTGCGCCTGCATGTCCGTCGGGAAGCCGGGGAACGGAAGCGTCTGGATGTCGACCGGCTTGATACGCTCGGCACGGTTTACATGGACGCCATCCTCGACGCGCTCGCAGTCGATACCCATGAGCTCCATCTTCTTGAGTACCATGCCCAAGTGAATGGGGCAAAAACCCGTGACGTCGACACCGCGATCGTCGGCCATCAACGCACCGGCGACGATAAAGGTGCCGGCCTCGATGCGGTCGCCCACTACGCGATGGGTAACGGGATGCAGCTCTTCCACGCCCTCGATGGTCACGACAGGCGTACCGGCGCCGACAATCTTAGCGCCCATCTCGTTGAGCATGTTGGCGAGATCGACGATCTCGGGCTCGCGGGCGGCATTGTCGATAACCGTGGTACCCTTCGCGCGCACGGATGCCATAATGAGGTTCTCGGTCGCACCGACACTGGCGAACTCGAGCGTGACGGTGGTACCGCGCAGACCTTGGGGCGCATTAGCGTTGATGTAACCGTGGGCGGTATCGAACTCAACGCCAAGGGCCTCGAGACCAAGAATGTGCATATCGATCTTGCGAGCACCCAGGTTGCAGCCGCCCGGCATGGCGATCTTGGCGCGATGGAAGCGACCCAGCAGGGGTCCCATCACGGCTGTGGAAGCACGCATCTTGGCAACGAGCTCGTAGGGGGCCTCCCAAGAATCGACCTGAGAGGTATCAATCTCGAGCGTGTGCTCGTCGAGAACATCGATCGTAGCGCCCATGCCCTTGAGCACCTTGCCCATCACGTGGACATCGGAAATATCGGGCACGTTCTGCAGCGTCGTCTTGCCCGGCGCCAGAAGCGTTGCCGCCATGAGTTTGAGTGCGGAGTTCTTGGCGCCCGAAACGGGCACGGAGCCTCCGATGGCGTGGCCACCCTCAACGCGGATAATATCCAAGGTCTACCCTTTCAAAAAGCATGCCCGGGATGGCTGGGCCATCCCGGGCATGATGTGTTCGCAAATGGTCGAACGCTAAATCGTTTGACTATTGGGCAAGCTTGAGCTTACACCATGCGATTTCATTATAGAGGTAGGCGCGGCGTGCATCATCCTCCGACAAATTACCCAGCTTCTCTTCAAAACCTTGAATATCAGCTTTAAGCTTGTCGGCATCGACGGTCGCCAAATCGCAAGCGCGCTCGGCGAGAACGGTCACGACATCGTCCGCAACCTGGGCATAGCCGCCGGCCACGGCAAACGTGTGGTCGACAGTGCCCATGGCCTTATCGGAAACGCGAACGTAACCGCGGTCGATCGTGCAGATCTCGCTGGAGTGAGCAGGCAGAACGCCAAACTCGCCATCCGTGGACGGAATCGACACAAACGCAGCGTCGCCCTCATAGGCGCAGCTCACGGGGCACACGATGCGGATACGCATAACCTACTTCTCCCCCATCTTGCGGGCGCGCTCGCGCACGTCCTCAATCGTGGAAGCATAGCGGAAAGCCTGCTCGGGCAGGTCATCGGCCTTGCCGTCGACAATCTCGGCAAAAGAGCGGACGGTATCCTCGACGCGGACGTAGACACCGGGGTTGCCGGTGAACTTCTCGGCGACGTGGAAGGACTGCGAGAGGAACTGCTGAATCTTACGGGCACGGTTGACCGTAAGGCGCTGCTCCTCGGACAGCTCGTCCATACCCAGAATTGCGATGATGTCCTGAAGGTCGGAGTACTCCTGCAGGAGCTCCTGGACCTTGACAGCGACACGGTAGTGCTCCTCGCCGACGATCGAGGGATCGAGAGCGTCGGAGGAAGACGCGAGCGGGTCGATAGCCGGGAACAGGCCGAGCGACGAAATGCTACGCGAAAGAACCGTGGTGGCATCGAGGTGAGTAAACGTCGTGGCAGGCGCCGGGTCGGTCAGGTCGTCTGCGGGGACGTAGACAGCCTGGACGGAGGTAATGGAGCCCGTCTTGGTCGAGGTAATGCGCTCCTGGAGGTCGCCCATCTCGGTTGCCAGCGTGGGCTGGTAACCAACGGCGGACGGCATACGGCCCAGCAGTGCGGAAACCTCGGAACCTGCCTGGGAGAAGCGGAAGATGTTGTCGATGAACAGCAGAACGTCCTGGCCACGATCACGGAAATACTCAGCGGTGGTAAGGCCGGCCAGACCGATGCGCAGACGCGCTCCGGGCGGCTCGTTCATCTGACCGTAGACCAAGCAGGTCTTGTCGATAACGCCAGACTCGCTCATCTCGAGGAACAGGTCGGTGCCCTCGCGGGTACGCTCGCCGACGCCGGTGAACACCGAGGTGCCGCCGTGCTCCTGGGCGAGGTTGTTGATGAGCTCCTGAATCAGAACGGTCTTGCCGACGCCGGCGCCACCGAACAGACCTGTCTTGCCGCCGCGGATGTAGGGCTCGAGCAGGTCGACGGCCTTGATGCCGGTCTCGAAGATCTCGGTCTTGGTGGTGAGCTCGTCGAAACGGGGCGCTGCATGGTGGATGGGGTAGAACTCCTCCACCTCGGGCATGGGCTTGCCGTCGACGGGCTTGCCCATGACGTTCCAAATACGGCCGAGCGTCTTGGGGCCAACGGGCATTTTCATGGGCTCACCGGTATCGGTGGCGATGAGGCCGCGCTGCAGGCCGTCGGTCGAGGACATGGCGACCGTGCGGACGACGCCGCCCGGAAGCTGGCTCTCGACCTCGAGGATCGTGCTCAGATGACCGATCGGGGTCTCGGCCTCGACCGTGAGCGCGTTGTAGATCGGGGGCACCGCGCCGTCAAACTTGACGTCGACGACAGGGCCGATGATTCGCACGATGCGACCATCACCGGCAGTCGTCTTCTTGGTGGCTTCCTCGACCGCAAGCTTTACGGTGTTATTAGCCATTACTGTTCCTCCAATGCTGAGGCTCCGCCGACGATCTCGTTAATCTCGGTCGTGATCGAAGCCTGGCGCACGCGACTATACGTGCGGGTAAGGGTCGAGATGATCGCGGTGGCGTTTTCCGTCGCGGAGTGCATGGCCTTGCGGCGTGCACCCTGCTCGGCAGCCGCCGAATCGATCAGGGCCTGGTAGATGACCGTCAGGATATAAGACGGCACAAGCTTGCCGAGAACATGCTCGGGAGAGGGCACGAACTCGAACGTGGACGAGATGCGCTTAGGGGCGTCGGTCTCGTTCTTACGCGGACCGTGGGCCATAGCGATCATCTCGGGGTCGAGCGGCAACAGATGCTCGACGCGAAGCTCCTGATCCACGCGGTTCTTGGCGTGGTGGTAGACAAGCTCGACACGGTCAAGCTCACCGGCACGATACGCATCGCAGATATGAGAGGAGATCATGCGGGCCTGATTGAAATCGGGCTCAGAGGAGTTGCCCTCAAAGTGCATGATGACGTTTGCGCGGTCGCGGAAATACGTGGCCGGCTTACGCCCGCACGCGATGATCTCGCACTCGATGCCGTCGTTCGCCCAAGAAGCGGCGAGCTTTTCGGCCGTGCGCTCCACCGTCGTATTGAAACCGCCGGCAAGGCCGCGGTCCGAGGCAATAACGACAATCAGGCCATGCTTGACGCTCTCATGCTTCTGCAGCATGGGATCGGTGCCCGAACAGGAGGCGTCGCCGGCGACCGTCAACATGACGTCGGTCAGCGCCTCCTTATAGGGCTCGGCCTGCTTGGAGCGATCGAGGGCACGACGGATCTTGGCCGTAGAGACCATCTCCATCGTGCGCGTGATCTGCTTGGTCGTGGTAACCGAGGAGATTCGCTTCTTAATGTCGCGAAGGTTGGCCATGGGGCTTAGTTCTCCTCTGATCCAGAAACATCCGAATGGTGCTTGGCCATGAACTGCTGCTTGAAGTCGCCGATGACGCGCAAGAGCTCAGCCTTGGTGTCATCATCGATCTTCTTGGCGCGAACCTTGTCGAGCAGCGAGCCAAAGCCATTGTCCATGTACTCGATGAGCTCGGCACGGAAAGGCAGCACGTCGGCGATCTCCAGGTCATCCAGGAAGCCCTCGTTGCCAGCGAACAGCGTAACGATCTGCTCGCCAACCTCAAACGGCTTGTAACGCGGCTGCTTCAGGAGCTCGGTCATGCGGGCACCATGGGTCAGCTGCTTCTGAGTAGCCTCGTCGAGGTCGGAGCCGAACTGCGTAAAGCCGGCGAGCTCCTGGTACGAAGCGAGGTCCAGACGGAGGTTGCCGGCGACCTGCTTCATAGCCTTGGTCTGCGCGTCGCCACCGACGCGGGACACGGAAATGCCCACGTCGACTGCCGGGCGCTGGCCCTGGAAGAAGAGTTCGGACTGCAGGTAGATCTGACCATCGGTAATGGAAATGACGTTGGTCGGAATGTAGGCCGAGACGTCGCCGTCCTGGGTCTCGATGATCGGAAGAGCCGTCATGGAGCCGTAACCGTTCTTCTTGGACATCTTGACGGCACGCTCGAGCAGACGAGAGTGCAGGTAGAAGATGTCGCCAGGATAGGCCTCGCGTCCGGGCGGACGATGCAGCGTCAGCGACATCTGACGGTAGGCCACGGCCTGCTTGGACAGGTCATCGTAGATGACGAGCACGTGGCCACCGGGGTTGGTCTCGCTGGCGGGCTTGCCGTCCTCGCCGTTGTACATGAAGAACTCGCCAATAGCGGCACCGGCCATAGGCGCGATGTACTGCATAGGGGCGGAATCGGCAGCAGTGGCCGAAACGATGATGGTGTAGTCGAGCGCACCGTGCTGAGCGAGGGTCTCACGGATGTTGGCAACCGTGGAGGCCTTCTGGCCGATGGCGACATAGATGCAGACCATGCCCTTGCCGCGCTGGTTGAGGATAGCGTCGATGGCGATGGCGGTCTTACCGGTCTTACGGTCGCCGATGATGAGCTCACGCTGACCGCGGCCAATAGGCACCATGGAGTCGATAGCGAGCAGACCGGTCTGAACCGGCTCGCACACCGGGGTACGATCGATGACGCCGGGAGCCTTGAACTCGATGGGGCGACGGTGCGTGGCGACGATGTCGCCCAGGCCGTCGATGGGCTGGCCGAGCGGATTGACGACGCGGCCGAGCATGGCACGGCTCACGGGGATATCCATAATGCGGCCAGTGGTGCGGCACTCGTCGCCTTCCTTGATGGAGTCGACGGCACCGAACAGAACGGCGCCGACCTCGTCACGGTCAAGGTTCTGGGCAAGGCCGAAGACGGTCTCACCGGTATCGGAGCTCTTGAACTCCAGAAGCTCGCCTGCCATGGCGCTCTTGAGGCCGGAGACGCGCGCGATGCCGTCGCCTACCTCGTCGACCGTTGAAACCTCATGCGTATCGACCGTCGCGGAGAGGCTCGTGAGCTGCTCCTGCAGTTTCTTGGCGATATCCTGGGCATTGAGGGTTTCGGACATTAGGCTTCACCTCCGTACGAATTAGCAGAGTTTGCGAGGGTCTCCTGCGCGATGCGCAGCTGCGTCTTGACGGAAATGTCACGACGCTCGCCGCGGGCCTCGAGCACCAGGCCGCCCACGATAGACGGGTCGACCTGCTCGATAAGGAATACCTTGCGGCCGAAGTCCTGCTCGCATTTCTTAGTGATGGTTTGACGCAACTCGTCGTCGAGCGGGATCGCCGTGGTGACGGTCACGCCCACTACATCCTCGTCTTCCTCGGCAACATACTTAAAGGCAGCTGCCACCTTGGGAAGAAGGTCGAGCTGGTCGCGCTTGGACATGGTGTCGAGCACGGCGATGATCTCGGGGCTGGCAGAAGCCAAACGCTCGACCATCTCGAGGTCCTCGAACACATGGTTCTCGGCCTTGGCGGCTTCCAAAAGGGAACGCGCGTAGGTCTCGAGCACCTTGTCCTGATAGCGGCTAGTCGGCATTCAGGCTACCTGCTTCCTGGATGTAGCGCTCGATGAGCTTCTTCTGCTCGGCATCGTCCTCGAGTGCCTCGCCCACGATCTTGGTGGCGACGGCAACGGACAGGTCGGCGATGGAGCTCGCGGCACCGGCGTAGATGGACTTGCGCTCGTCCTCGACGGTCGTATGGGCCTTGGCGATGATCTCCTCGGCCTCCTTGTGAGCAGCCTCGATGATACGGGCACGCTCGGACTCGGCGTCCTTACGGGCCTCGAGAACGATGTCGGCAGCCTGACGACGGGCGTCGGTGACGATCGAGTCGGACTCAGCGCGCTTGGCGATAGCCTCCTGCTTGGTCTTCTCGGCCTCGTCGAGGCTCTCCTCGATCTTCTTGCCGCGCTCCTCCATGGTTTTCATGATGCCCGGCAGGGCGACCTTGGCCAGCACGATCCAGATAATCAGGAAGGCGATAAGCGCCGGGATGAACTCCGCCATCTTAGGGATGAGGATGTCCGCACCGGCGGCGCCGTCCTCGGCGAACGCGGAAACCGGCATGAGCAGCGCGGCCGCGGACGCGGAGAGTGCGATCGCGCTCTTCTGGGATGAAAGATTCATACTTGACGCTCCGTGCTATTTAACGATCAGCGCGACAACGAAGCCGATCAGAGCCAGAGCCTCGCCGAAAGCGGAGCCCATGATGAAGACGGTGAACACGCGGCCCTGGACCTCAGGCTGACGGGCCATAGCACCCGTAGCACCCAGAGCAGACAGGCCGATAGCAAGACCAGCGCCGATAACACCGAGACCGTAACCGATAACTCCCACGATTCCTCCTTTGTCGTGCGTGTCTTATTTCACGCAGGATAACCTTTTTATAACTGCCGGGCTCCATGGGTACGGGCACCGGCGGTTTAACGAATTGCCTTACCTTTAAGGCACGAACGGAAGACTACTCCTCCTCCGCGACCTCCTCTGCCTCGGAGACATACACGGCGGTAAGGACCGTGAAGACGTAAGCCTGGATGGCGCCGACCACAAGCTCGATCGCATAGATCAGGATGAGGATGGCAAGCCAGGCCAGCGAAGGCAGGGCGCCGACGGCGTGGGCCGCGGAAACCTGCTGAAGCAGCGGCTGCATGAACATGCTCGCCATGATGGCGAACGAGCCCATGACCACGTGTCCTGCGAACATGTTGCAGAACAGACGGACGGCAAGCGTGATGAGGCGCAGGAAGGTCGAGAAAAGCTCGACGACCCACACGAGCACGTTCATCGGGAAGCTCACGCCCTGCGGGGCGAGGCTCTTGATGTAGCCGATCACGCCGTGAGCCTTGCATCCGTAGTAGATGAAGTACACGAAGGCGAAAATGGCGAGTGCGGCGGTGGAGCCGATTGCGCCGGTGCCGGGCTTCATTCCCGGGATCAGGCCGATCATGTTATTGATCAGGATGAACAGGAAAAGCGAGCACAGGAACGGGAAGTGCTTCTTCCAGTTCTCACCCACGACACCCTTGCCGATATCGTTCTCGACGTACTCGATGATGTACTCGAAACCGTTGACGAAGAAGCCCTTGGGAACCAGGGTCTGCTTCTTCTTGAACACGGCCAGGACGATCAGGAGCACGATCGTGGAGACGATCAGCCAAAACGAGTACTGCGTGATGCCGCAGCTCAGATCGCCCACGACAGGGGTGGAGCTGAACTCGCTGACCAGATGATTAATCTCATCAGGCAGCTTTTCAAAAATTTCCACGACTTACCTTTCGACCTCATGAGGATCTCGCAGCGCCTTGGCGACGCGAACCGCGCAGGCGGCCATAAAGGCCACGAAGCCGATCGCCTCGCCCAGGAGGAACATGCGAAATGCCTCTCCGAACAACACAAACACAACCAAGGTAAAGACAAGCAACGCGATTGCCGAGACCGCGAGACTCACCATACCCTTGAGCATGTCCGCATTCTGCTTATCGTCAAGAACCGGCTTGAGCGTAAAGACAAAGGGAAGGAAGGCAATCGCGCCCGCGATGGCACCTGCAACGATAGCGAGCAGATCGGCTATCTGAAACACTGGCGTCCTCACTTTCCTTTTTTATCGCCTCACAGGACAGTTCCCGCCAAACATTGGTGACTATTGTACGAGCCAATCGCTAAAGTACAACCGAAAAAGCATCGGTTAATACGCACCTGTTCGTTTTCTTAAGACCTTCTTTATGCCGCAGGTACGGTAATACGTTTTTCTCGAACCCTGCAGGGCAAAACGTCCGTTAACAGGAGTGCGCGCGGTCGTCTTTTGCTCGCCCGCGCGCACCATTTCTTCGTATTTTCGACGTTAGCCGGTATGGCCCAGAGATTACAGCGTGCCGTAGATGCGGTCGCCGGCGTCGCCCAGGCCGGGAACGATGTAGGCAGCTTCGTTGAGATGGTCGTCGATGGCGCAGGCATAGATATGCACATCGGGGTCCTTCTCAGTCAGCGACTTGAGGCCCTCGGGGGCCGCGACGATGCACAGCATGCGGATGTCCTTGACGCCGCGCTCGCGCAGGTAGCTGATGGCCATCTCGGCCGAACCGCCCGTGGCGAGCATGGGGTCGACGACCAGGCAGATGCGCTGGTCGATATCCTTGGGCATCTTGCAGTAATACTCATGCGGCTCGTGGGTAACCTCGTCGCGCTCCATACCGATGTGGCCCACGCGAGCGGAGGGTACCAAGTCGAGGATGCCATCGACCATGCCAAGGCCCGCACGCAGAATGGGAACGATGGCGAGCTTTTTGCCGGCGAGCTGCTTAAACGTTGCGGTGGTGATGGGGGTCTCGACTTCGACGTCTTCCATGGGCAGGTCGCGCATGGCCTCGTAGCCGTCAAAAAGTGCGAGTTCGCGCACGAGCTGGCGGAACTGGTTGGTGCCGGTGTTTTTGTCGCGCAGAATCGACAGCTTATGCTGGACGAGCGGGTGATCGACAAGGGTCACACGGGACGTATCGTAGGTGACGGTCATGGGTTGATTGCCCCTTTCGTTGCGGCCGGAAGATGGCCTTGCTGACAAGGCGCATGGCGATGTTGTTGCCGCGCGCCGTGCATAAGTTTAACGGTTTGTTGTATCGAGCAGCTCGTCGCAACCCTACTGAGCGGTGTTGAGCGAACGCTTGACGGCATCACGCCAACCAGCGAGATTGCTCTCACGGCGCTCGGCGGACATATGGGGAAGGAAGGTCTTAACGATCTGAGCGTTTTGCTCCAGCTCCTCCAGGTCCTCCCAATAGCCGACGGCAAGGCCCGCCAAGTACGCGGCACCGATCGCCGTGGTCTCCACCGTCTCGCACTGCAACACGGGGATATCCAGCAGATCGGCCTGGAATTGCATGATGAACTCGTTGCGCGAGGCACCGCCATCGACAGACAGGCGCTCAATCGAAAGTCCCACGTCCTGCTCCATGGCGCGCAGCACGTCGTAGCTCTGATATGCCATGGATTCGCAGGCGGCACGTACGATGGTCGCACGGCTCGAGGCGCCGGTCAGACCGCACACGATACCGCGGGCATGCGGGTCCCACCAGGGAGCGCCCAGACCCGCAAAGGCGGGAACGAAGTAGCAGCCCTCATTGTCGTTGATCGAAGCGGCGAGTTGTGCCGACTCGCTCACACTCGAGATGATGCCGATGTTGTTGCGCAGCCAGTTCATGGTGGAACCGGCAGCAAAGATGGAGCCCTCGAGTGCATAGCTGATCTTGCCGTCCGCGGCGATACCGATCGTGGAGACCAGACCGTTCTTGGATTCGACGACCTCGTCGCCGGTGTTCATGAGCATAAAGCAACCCGTGCCATAGGTGTTTTTGGTCTGGCCGGGATGGAAGCAGCAGTGGCCGAACAGCGACGCCTGCTGATCGCCCGCCACGCCCATGATGGGCGGCATGTTGGTCATGATGTCGCTCGCGACGCGGCCGTAGTCGCCCGAGCTCCAACGAACCTCGGGCATCATGGAACGTGGAACGTCAAAGAGCGCCAGCAGGTCGTCGTCCCAATCGAGCGTATGGATATTAAAGAGCGCCGTGCGGCTGGCATTGGTGTAGTCGGTGGCAAAGACCTGACTGCCGGTGAGGTTGTAGATGAGCCAGGTATCGATGGTGCCGAACATGAGGTCGCCCGCCGCCGCGCTCTCACGCGCACCGTCGACGTTGTCGAGAATCCACTGCACCTTGGAAGCCGAGAAATACGGATCGAGCGTGAGTCCCGTGCGGGAGCGCACCAGCTCTTCTGCGCCCCGCTCGACCAGCTCGTCGATCAGAGGTGCGGTGCGACGGCATTGCCACACGATGGCGTTATAGATGGGTTGGCCGCTTATGCGGTCCCACACCACCGTGGTCTCGCGCTGGTTGGAGATACCGATGGCGGCGATGCGGTCAGAATGGATACCGCTCTTAAACTGGACCTCCATCATCACGCCGATCTGGCTGGCAAGCACCTCCATGGGGTCTTGCTCTATCCAACCGGGACGCGGGAAGCTGGTTTTGACGCTACGACGTGCCTGCGCGACGATGCAGCCGTACTCGTCGACGATGGTCGCAAGTACCGAGGTGGTGCCGCAGTCGAGCGCCATGATGTAGGAACCGCCAAAGTTAAACGAGGCATCTTCCATGCCCAGGCTGCCCAGATTCAACGACATCGCTTACACCTTTCTATTGCATCGGGTCGGACAGGACCCGTTCGATCTCTGATGCGGGAAGTGCGCCTTGGCGCAGGATCTGGAGCCCGCCGTGCTGGAACGACACGATGGTCGAGGCGTCGCGACACGGGGTCTCGCCGGCGTCGACGGCAACATCGACCCCCTCCAGGATGCGACCTTCGACGGCGGCAAAGCTTGCCGGCGAGGGCGCGCCGTGTGTGTTGGCGCTCGTGCAGGCAAGGGGACTGCCGCAGGCGCGGATGAGCGCTTGGACCACGGGAGAGGCCGAAGCGCGCAGGGCCACGGTGTCGTCGGCAGCACGCATAAAGGTCGGCACGCAGGGAGCCGCCTTGACCACGATAGTCAGGGCTCCCGGCCAGCATCGTCGCGCAAGTACGCGGGCATCTTCCGGGATATCCACGCCATAGCGGTCGAGTGCTTCGGCATTATCAACCAGCCAGGCGACCGTTTGGGTGAGTTTGCGCTGCTTGAGGGTAAAGATGCGGCGGTAGCCGGTACCGAGCGCAGGGACCGCGGCGCCATTGACGACAGCCTGCGGATCGCGCGGCCACGATGGGAATTCGCTTGTATCTTGGGGCACGGCGTCCGAGAAGGCGTTGACTGCCACGGCGACACCGTAGACGGTCTCGGTCGGGATCAAGGCCAGGCCGCCGCGGCCGAGCACCTCGGCCGTGCGCTCGACGG
>UQKV01000044.1 GCA_900541665.1 uncultured Collinsella sp. | reverse complement strand
TCGTCGGTCGCGTACCGAAGTACGCTTCCCTCCTCTTTCACGTCACTTTGCTCGCCTAGGGGCATTTTCGCTGACGTGAGCTCAACCTGCGGCGCAATGTCAGCAACCAAGCCGAAAACAAAAAAGGCCGAAGTCCCAAAAGGCTTCGGCCTTTGTTTTCTACAACGTCCAAGAGCAGTTTATCGATTCTCAATACTTCCGATGTTCTTGAGCTCGATGGAGATGAGGCCGTTGGGCTCATTGACGAACTCAATGTACTCGGAATTCGAACCCATCTCGGCCGGGAAGCTGATCTCGATGCCCGTGTCGGTACGGATCTTGTGGTTGCGCACCGCCGCGCGTTCGACCTGCTTGCGCTCCACGGGCACACGCTCAGGCACCTTCTCCTCAGTCAGTGCCGCGCGCACGCTCTCCTTGATAACCGGCTCGTCCTCAAAGACCTCATCGACGATATCCCAAGGGGGCAGTTCCTCGTCATCCTCAACTTTCTCGGCAACAGCAGCCTTAACCTTGGCGAGTGCTACAGCCGTGTTGGCACCGTGCTCCTCGGCGACTTCCTCGACCACACGCGTCACGGTGTCGATGACCTCCTTGCCCGATACCCCCGTGTCGCACTGCAGCAGGCCATCGGGAATGAGCATGCGATCCTCGCCGGCAATCTTGCGCTTCTTATCCACATAGCCGATCTCCATGGTGCTTGCACGCACGATGGCATAGCTCGGCACCTTTTGCGAGGGATTCGGCAGAATGGCGTAGTGGCGCGCAATGTCGTTGCGCACCTCGCCCTCTTCGCGACCCACCTCGTGCATAAAAGCCTGCTTGGAGCCCAGCAGCATCACGGCAAACCAGCGGGCATCCTCATCGTCATCAAAGTCCGCCACAAGCACGTCAGTGGACTCGGCTTTCTCGGCCTTGGTAAGTTCGGAAGAGATGAACTCCGCAATCTGCTGAGACAGATCCACGAACTCACGCTCACCAAAGAAATAGCCCTTGAGCTCGCCGCCGAATGCGGAGTTCTCGGCAAACGTGGCACGCTTGTTATCAGCCGAGGTACGAGCGCGCCGCAGGTGCGTGGTTACGAAATTACGCACGGTGCGGCTCTCGATATCGAGCTCGCGCTGGCTCATAACGTTGACGGCAGAGTCAAAGTCCAGGATATGCAGAATCGCGTGATTGATTTTCATATACGGCATTCCGTTCTAGATCGATTTCGGCACGAACCAGTATAGCGGTCGATCCCGCCCCAGGCGCATCGAAGATTGGTGCATCGGGGACAGGTTGCTTTGCACCAATGGTTAGCGCAGGAGCTCGGACTGCCAAGCCTCGAGCTGTTCTGCCAAGCTCTTGCCGGCAGCGGGCATGTCGATCTGGGGACGTTTGGGCAGAAGCGCACACTTAAGAATCGCAACGATAGTCTGCGAGACAAAGTGTCGCGTATCCTTGTCAAAGCCTTGCGCAGCCTGGAGCATCACGGGCAGGCTCTCGCGCAGATTCCCAGCGATATCCGCAAACCGCTCAGCACCCGTAGCCTCAAGCACGGAGAACAACGCATCTACAAAACGCTCGCGCTCGCTAGGCGACACCGCAAGCAGCATCTCGCGAATGGAGCCATCAACGTATCGAGCACCGGCGGACAGGCGCTCACAGTACACGAAGTCGCGACCATCAACCACCCAGCTAAAGGGATTATGCTGAAGCAGGCTGAACTCGGTGCTCTCAACGATGGCATAGTCCTCCTGTGTCTCGAACATCATGCCAAAGATCGACGACCGAGGTAGCGTCTTGTCGATTCGACCGGATAGGTCGGCGAAGGCGTTGCCGCTCAGAAACTCCTCGACGAAGCCCGGACCATCATGGGAATACGCCCGTTCGATTCGCTCACGGGCGACATCGGGGCACATCGCCGCACCGTACACCGCAAGGTTTCCACCCTTGGAATGACCTCCGCACAAAAGCGGCCCGTCAATCGCATCCGCCGCCTCGTCTACATAACGCGCCGCGGATTCCTGGGCCGGCACAGGACACCGGAACGCCATGTTAAAGTCCTCTTTCCAGCCCACAATCGTGCTGTCGGTCCCCCGGAAGGCAAGATAGCTAAACCCCGCCGGAAATCGGAACGTCATGGCCGCAAACTGCTCCGTTGTCTCGGCATCACTCACGCTACGATAGCCGCAAACACGAACGCCACGGTAGCGAGGGCTTGCTGCCACAGCCTCCAACAGGGCACGGCTCCCCTCCGGATCCCACAGGTCGCCAATCATGTCTTGGTAGCACTCGGCGCGTAGCAGCTCGCGTACGTCTAGGCCCTGCCAGTTCGTCAGCTCCGCCATATCACCCGGCAAACGCAAATAGGACAACCACGCAAAGACCAGGCTATCCACCGCGCAGAACGGCCGTTCCTCAAACGGATCAAACGCCGTCTGGGCATAGGTCAAAAAATTAGGCGAATCCGACATGGCCCTCCCATCAACTATGGTGCATTGGGGTGGTGCAAAGTAACCTGACCCCCTCGCACCAAAAAAGCGCCCGGACCGTGTGGCCCGGACGCCTTTCATTGTAGCCTGTTGCCCAAAAGAGCTTGATTTAGCAGGAGAAGTCGACGCTGTCGATGATGTCCTTGAGGGCCTTTGCGGAGGCGGTGAGCTCATGCTGCTCGTCATCGTTCAGCGGCACGGGGACGCGGCAGACAACGCCATCGCGGCCGACGACGGTCGGCATGGAGATGGCCAGATCGGACAGGCCATACTCGCCCACCATGAGCGAGGAAACGGGCAGAACGGTCTGCTCGTCACGCATAACAGCGGTGCAGATGCGCTTGACAGCCATGGCGACGCCGTAGTAGGTGGCGTGCTTCTTCTCGATGATGGTGTAGGCGGAGTTCTTGACGTCCTCGGCGATGCGCTTCTCGGCGGTCTCATGCTCCAGATGACCGTGAAGCTCGCAGAAGGTGTTCAGCGGCACGCCGGCAACCTGAGCGCTGGACCAAGCGACAAACTCGGAGTCGCCGTGCTCACCCATGACATAGGCCTGGACATCGCGCGGGTCAACCTCGACGTGAGCACCAAGCATCTGCTGCAGACGGCCAGTGTCGAGCACGGTGCCGGAGCCGATGACATGGCCCTCGGGCAGGCCGGACATCTTGATGGCAGCATAGGTCAGAACATCAACCGGGTTGGAGACGATTAGCAGAATGCCATCGAAGCCGGACTTCTTAATCTCGGGGATAATGGACTTAAAGATGTTTACGTTCTTGTTGACCAGGTCCAGGCGGGTCTCACCGGGCTTCTGGGCAGCGCCAGCGGTGACGACGATCATGGCGGCGTCCGCGACATCGGAATAATCGCCGGCGTAGATCTTCATCGGCTCGGCAAACGTCATGCCGTGCGCGATATCCAGGGCCTCACCCTCGGCGCGGTTCTTGTCCACGTCGATGAGGACCATCTCGGAGAACAGACCGCTCTGCATCAGTGCGAACGCCGAAGACGAACCGACGAAACCGCAGCCGACAATAGCGACCTTCTTCTCGTTAACCATTAGAAACTCCCATCTCTCTCCACAAACAAGCCGCCCGGGAACGACCCGAGCGGCTTGCCGTAATCCCAATACATCCAATCGGGACTTTGATTATGCTCCTATTCGCAGCCAAAAATCGACCGTTTACCGAAATTGTTTGCAGGATTCGTAAAATAACTGCACGAAATCGGTTTCGAGCTATTGACGAGCCAAAATACTTTTCTAATATAGGCCCGCCTCGCGAATGGCCTCGACAGCCAAAGCGATCTGATCGGGCGGCAGGACCAGCGCCATGCGCACGTGCCCCTCGCCCGAAGGGCCAAAGCTCGCGCCCGGCGTCACCACAACGCCGGCCTTCTCCATAAGCTCCTCGCAAAACGCCATGGAATCGGTGCGACCACCGGGAAGCTTGGCCCACACAAACATAGATCCATGCGCGTTGGGGCGCTCCCAGCCCAGGCCCTCGAGACCGTCGCACAGGGCATCGCGGCGCTCCTGGTACTTAAGACGCTGCGCCTCGACCTCATCGCGCGGACCGTTCAGGCAGGCGATAGCAGCCTTCTGGATCGGGAAGAACATACCAAAGTCGATCTGGCCGCGCAGCTTGGCAAAGGCAGAGACCACGTCCTCGCGGCCGACCAAAAAGCCGATACGCGCACCGGTGACGTTAAACGACTTGGAGAGCGAGAAGAACTCCACGCCCACCTCGAGCGCGCCAGGGTACTGCAAAAAGCTTCCGCCCGGCTCGCCGTCGAACACGATATCGGAGTATGCGTTGTCATGGACGATGAGCAGGTCGTGCTCGCGGGCGAAAGCGATGATCTCCTCGTAGACCTCGGGCGTGCCCACCGAGCCCACCGGGTTGGCAGGCAGCGACACGATCATGTACTTGGCGCGATCGGCAACCTCGGGGTCGATACCCGCCACATAGGGCAGGTAATTATGCTCGGCAACCAGCGGATAGTACTCGAGCTTGGCATCGGCAATCTTGGCGCCCGCCTCAAAGACCGGGTAGCACGGATCGGGAACCAAAATAGTGTCGCCCGGATCGAGCAGGGCAAGGCCCAAATGGCCCACGCCCTCCTGTGTGCCGTTGCACGACTGCACCATGGACGGCGTAATGCCCGAAACGCCAAAGCGACGCTCATAGTAATCGCACACGGCCTGCTTGAGTTCGGGCAGGTCGCGCAGGGCATACTTCCACATCTCGGGATCTTGGGCTGCTTGCGTGAGCGCCTCGACCACATGGTCGTACGGCTTAAAGTCGGGCGTGCCCACGCTCATGTTGTAAATGGTCTTGCCCTGAGCCTTCAGCGCGAGCAGTTTGTTGTTGAGCGAAGCGAAGACCTCCGCGCCAAAGCGGTCGAGACGCTGCGATGCCTGCATGGTGCCACCTTTCGATATAAAAAACGCGGCGCTCCGACAAGAGCGCCGCGCGATACGGGCCATCAGATTGCAAAAGTGTAACGCTTGCAACCCCCATATTGGTTCAATTTAGCCAACCTTAGTCAATTGGATTGAGCGCGTCAATCTGCGCAAGCCACAAGCGCGAGCTGGCGTCACTCGGCATACGCCAATCGCCGCGCGGGCTGAGCGTCACCGAGCCCACCTTGGGACCATCGGGCAGGCAGCTGCGCTTAAACTGCTGGGCAAAAAAGCGACGATAGAACGTACGCAGCCACGTCTGGACGGTCTTGCCGTCGTAGACGCCCTCGAAGCTCTTGAGCGCCATGCGGTAGATCTTGCCCGGCTCAAAGCCAAAACGCAGCAGGTAGTAGAGGAAGTAGTCGTGCAGCTCGTACGGGCCCACCAAATCCTCGGTCTTCTGCGCAATCTCACCGTCGCCCGTGGGCGGCAGAAGCTCGGGGGACACCGGTGTATCGAGGATATCGAGCAAGACCTCGGCAATACGTCCGCCAAAGACATCGGCAGCATAGCGCACCAAGTGACGCACGAGCGTCTTGGGCACGCTCGCGTTGACGGCGTACATACTCATGTGGTCGCCGTTATAGGTAGCCCAGCCGAGCGCCAGCTCCGACAGGTCGCCCGTGCCGATGACAAAACCGCCAGCCTGGTTGGCCAGATCCATCAGAATCTGCGTACGCTCGCGAGCCTGGCTGTTCTCGTAGGTCACGTCTTGGACGGCCGGATCGTGCTCAATGTCCCTGAAGTGCTGCTCCACAGCCGCGTGAATCGAAACCTCGCGAAAGCTCACGCCCAGGTCGCGGGCAAGCGACTCGGCATTCGACTTGGTACGATGCGTCGTACCAAAGCCGGGCATGGAAACCGCCGTGATACCGGTACGCGGCAGCCCCAGTGTATCGAAGGCACGCACGGTTACAAGCAGTGCCAGCGTGGAGTCCAGGCCGCCCGAAAGACCGATGACTGCAGCCTTGGTGCCCGTGTGGGCAAGGCGGGTCTTGAGGCCAGCAGTCTGCAGGTCGAGGATGGTCTCGCAACGCTCGGCCAGGTCGCCATGGTCGGCCGGCACAAAGGGCGCACGGGGAAAGACGCGGTCGATATCGCAGGCGTTGCGCAGGACGGGAGCCTCGGAGAGCGTGCCCTCAAAAGAAAACTCAACGGTCGTGGCCTCCGGCGCATCGTCCGCGCACGTCCACGTCGTCGAGCGGCGGCGCTCGGCAACCAGGCGGTCAAGGTCAACGTCGGCGACGGCCATATCGCAGGTAAGCAGTTTGGTCGCAGCGAGTTTGGAGCCGTTTTCGTAGACGAGGTTCTCGCCCGCAAAGACCATGTCGGTTGTGGACTCGCCCTCACTCGCGTCCGCATAGGCATAGGCGCAGTACAGGCGCGCGCTCTGGTTAGAGATAAGGCTGCGGCGGTAATCTGCCTTACCGATGATCTCATCGGAAGCGGAGGGGTTGAGAATCACCGTGGCACCGGCAAGCGCCATCTCGGTCGAAGGCGGTGCCGGCACCCACAGGTCCTCGCAGACCTCAATACCGAGCACCAAATCCTCGGCGCCCTTATCGCAGCAGCGGTAGACAAGCCCCGAACCCAGCGGGACCGGACCCTGACCGGCAAATTCAAGCCAAACAGGATCGGTAGGTGCCGGAGCAAACCAACGGCGCTCGTAGAACTCGCCATAGTTGGGCAGATACTTCTTGGCCGTGAGGCCCAAAAGCTCGCCGGCGCAGCACACGGCGGCGCAGTTGTAGATGTTTTCTGCCACCGCAACGGGCAAGCCAACGGTAAAGACAATCGGCAACTCACGGGTCTCATCGAGGATATGCACCAGGGCAGCCTCGCAGGCATGCAGTAATGTACGGTTATGGAACAGATCGGCTGCGGTATAGCCAGTCAGATTAAGCTCGGGCAACACCAACGCACGAACGCCACGCTCGGCAGCATCGCGAACAGCCGCCAGCGCAGCCTCGGCATTGCCCTCGACATCGGCAACGCGAATCTGCGGCGACGCCGCCGCCACACGCAAAAAGCCATCAGACTGAGAAAGGTGAAGATTCATAAGAATGCTCCCGTGCGTAGACGCCATTCACAACAATTAGCAAGCCCTATTGTAGTTCAACCGCCGGGTGCAACCGCATCCCACCAACTTGGTGAGCTATTGATGAGTTGATGGTATCTGTTAAATGTCACGTACGATTCACATCTGGTGGGTACCCTGATGGCTACATGAAACGAAGCAGATTTACACCGGGAGGACCCCGTATGACAACCAAGTACACCGACGCGCCGCGCACGCGCGTCATGACACCGGCCGCGCTCAACAACGGCGTTCACGAAAACCATTCCATCGGACAAACCATGGCCATTGCGCCCAAAAAGGGCCTGTTCGACGACATTTCCATTCCCCAAATCATCGCCGGCGCCGCAGCTGCCGCCACGAGCGTCGCGCTTGCTTCCAAGATCGGCATCGCTGGTTCAGTAATTGGTGCCGCCGTGAGCTCGGTCATCACCGTTGTGTCCTCGCAGGTCTACCGCCACTTTATCTCTGCCAGCGCCGAAGCCCTCAAAGGTACGCACGCCGCCGACGACTACCCTGCCGGCGCCTATGAGCCCGTTGAGTTTAATGCCGAGGAGCACCTGGGCGGCGCCGCGACTACGCAGGAGATGCGCCAGATTGCGGGGCGCGCGACCACGGCGCGCGTCGCTCCCGACAGCCTGCGCGCCAAGGCGGCGGCAGAGCGCAGCCAGACGCAAAAGAAGGTCATCGTCTTCTCGATCGCCATCGCCATCGTCGCGGTCATCGCCTGCGCCGGCGCCATCCTTATCACTACGGCCGGTGAGGGCCTGGGCGAGCGTCCCGAGCCAATCCTTTCGTCGCACACGACCGAGCACGACGCGGATAACTCCGGTCAATCGCAAAGCCAGCAGGACGACCCGCAGGGCAACTCCGCATCCACCGACTCCTCATCGAACACCCCCGATCAATCGCAGGGCGTCGATTCCTCTACGGCTAACAGCGGCACGCAATCCGGCACGACCGACTCAAGCCAAACGACTGACGGCTCTCAGCCGAGCACGGGCGACCAGACGAGCGGCAATACATCGGGCACGGAATCTACCGACAACAGCAGCACCAACAGCTCGAGTGGAACCGCGTCCGGCACGACATCTGACAGCTCGAGCCAAGGCACGGCATCGGGCAACTAAGCACGTTTGCCTCTCATAGAGAACCGACCTGTATAACGGGCGCGAACCGGCAACGGTCGCGCCCGTTTGCTTTGGGTGCCGAGGTAGCACGCCCCGTGCGATGGTAAGATGCTTTGGTGTGTAAAGAGGAGATTTGCCATGAGCAAGACAATAGTTAAGCCCACGCTCTCACTGGGCAACCACATCTATCTGTATCGCCTGCTGCGCGACGCGATTGGGTGCGGTAAGCAAACGTTTATGACGCAGGTCGAGGAGGCGCTCGCCGCCGGCGACATGGCCGCTTATGACCTGGGCTTCGAGTCCACGCGCGAGTTGCTCGAGGAACTCGACGACTGCATTAAGCTGACCGTCTTTAAGGGCGGCCGCCTGTATGCCACCGTCATCGCCAACGAGGCCTGGGATGCCGCCCTTGCCAAGGGCGAGGACAAGCCCAAGACAACCAAGGGAGCCAAGCAGTCCTACAAAAAGAAAAAGCGCGGCGAGAAAGACCTCAAGGCTGTGCGTCCCAAGCACGTTAAGCGTCCCGAACCCGTAGTTGAAGCTGTGCCCGAGCCCGAGATCGAAGTCGCTATTGAGGTAACGGCAGAAGCCGAAACCGAAATCGCCGCCACGACCGATCACGAAGTCATATCCGAGCAGGAAGCCACCGCGGAGCTCAACGAGGCTCCCAAGTCGACAACCGAAGAAGCCGCCAACCAACCCGAGACGCCTGCGTTCCAAAACAGCGATGTCTTTGGCGACGAGGCTGAGGACGATCAGCCCGAAGAGCCCGCAGAACAGGACGCTACCGAGGCGGCATCGGAGCCCGAGACGCCGCAGCCCGCCATCTCGCTTACGGTCGTCTATGACCCCGAGAACGCCAACGCCGGCATCACCACCATGGCATCCACGCCCATCGAGGCAAAGTCGAGCGTCGAGAATGAGAACGCGACGCAGGTTGAGGTTGAAACCGCAGTTGCAGACGCGCCCGTCACCGTAAAGCCCGCAGATTCCGAGATCAAGCCGGAAGTAACGCCGGAGCCCGCACCCGTCATCGAATCCGTGCCCGCCGCTGCTTGCGACCAAATTCCCGCACCGGCACCGGCTTCGGTACCCACAGCGGCCCCAGCCCCCGCACCCGTAGCGCCGACCATCCCCAAGGACTTCCCCGTCGATTTCGCAACCGAGGTCTTCTGCCCCGGCCCGCTTCTACACCAGCTGTCGACCTATCTCCCCTACGGCGCCGACACGCTCGGCATCGTCGGCGAGTACTATTGGATCGCCCGCGAGCGCGGTACCATCGAGGCTGCGCGAAATCGCGCAAGCTTCCCCCTGCGCTACACGCAGGCCGGCGAGCGCCGCGAAGTCACCGTGCGCATCCGCCGCAACACCACCGGCGGTCTCGGAGCCGCTTGGGTCATCGACAAAGTCGAGGAACCCGAGCAGTAACGACAAACGGCTCAAATCCAAACCCGGATTTGAGCCGTTTTCATTACGCATTTATTGATATTGCTCATTTATCGATGTTGCGTAACCGACAGCGAGCGGGTCGCAAGTGCCCCAGGTTGCCGTGAAAGAGGAGCGACGCGTACTTCGGTACGCGAGCGACGGTTTGAACGGCAAGATGGGGTGCTTGCGGCCCGCGCAGCGTCGAGCAGTTACGCGGTTTGGAAAAACCGCGTAACGATCTAGTCGCGCGTCAGCTTGCGGTGAATACGATGCGGCTGGGCTGCGTCCTCGCCCAGGCGCTCGATACGGTTGGCCTGATAGGCCTCGAAGTTGCCCTCGAACCAATACCAGTTGCCCGGGTTCTCGTCGGTGCCCTCCCACGCCAGAATGTGCGTGGCGACGCGGTCCAAGAACATACGGTCGTGGCTAATGACCACCGAGCAGCCCGGGAACTCGAGTAGCGCCGCTTCGAGCGAGGACAGCGTCTCGACATCGAGGTCGTTCGTGGGCTCGTCGAGGAGCAGCAGATTGCCGCCCTGCTTGAGCGTGAGCGCCAGGTTCAGACGGTTGCGCTCGCCACCGGAGAGTACACCAGCGCGCTTCTGCTGGTCCTGGCCCTTAAAGCCAAAGCTCGCCACATAAGCACGGCTCGGAACCTCGGTCTCGCCGACCATCATGTGGTCCAGGCCGTCCGAGACGACCTCCCACAGGTTCTTATCGGGGTCGATGCCGGAACGGTTCTGATCGACATAGGAGATCTTGACGGTCTCGCCCACCTCGAGCTCGCCCGAAGTCAGCGGCTCCAGGCCCACGATAGTCTTGAACAGCGTGGTCTTGCCCACACCGTTGGGGCCGATGACGCCCACGATGCCGTTGCGCGGCAGGGTGAACGAAAGGTCGTCAATGAGCACGCGGCCATCGAACTCCTTGTGCAGATGATGGGCCTCGAGCACCTTGTTGCCCAGACGCGGGCCCACGGGGATGCGGATGTCGGTCCAGTCGAGCTTCTGGCTTGCGCGGGCCTCGGCCTCCATCTCCTCGTAGCGAGCCAGACGGGCCTTGTTCTTGGCCTGGCGAGCCTTGGGCGAGCTGCGCACCCATTCGAGCTCGGCCTCCATGCGCTTGGCGAGTTTGGCGTCGCGGTTGCCCTGCGCCTCGATACGGGCGGCCTTGGTCTCCAGATACGTGGAGTAGTTGCCCTTGTAGGGATAGAGGTGGCCGCGGTCGACCTCGCAGATCCACTCGGCAACGTTATCCAGGAAGTAGCGATCGTGTGTGACGGCAAGCACCGCGCCCTGGTAGTTGTGCAGGAAGTGCTCGAGCCACAGGATCGACTCGGCGTCCAGGTGGTTCGTGGGCTCGTCGAGCAGCAGCAGGTCGGGAGCCTCGAGCAGCAGCTTGCACAGGGCCACGCGACGGCGCTCGCCGCCGGAAAGCACGTTAACCGGCATGTCGGAATCGGGCAGCTGCAGGGCGTCCATGGCCTGGCCGAGCTTGGAATCGATATCCCAGCCGTCAGCGGCATCGATCTCGTCCTGGAGTCTTCCCATCTCAGCCATGAGTGCGTCCATGTCACAGTCCGGGTCGCACATCTCCTCGCCAATCTTATTGAAGCGATCGACCTTGGCAATCATGTCGCCAAATGCCATGCGCACGTTCTCGATGACGGTCTTGTCGTCATCGAGCGGCGGCTCCTGCTGCAGGATGCCCACGGTGTAGCCGGGAGTGAGCCTGGCATCGCCGTTGGAGACCTCCTCGATACCGGCCATGATCTTGAGCAGGGTCGACTTGCCCATACCGTTGGGGCCCACGACGCCGATCTTGGCACCGGGGTAGAAGCTCAGGGTCACGTCGTCAAGGATTACCTTGTCGCCATGGGCCTTGCGAGCCTGATACATCTGGTAGATAAACTCTGCCATTTGCCTGTTTTATCCTTTCTACCTGCCGTTTTCCTATTCTTGTTTCGCTTTAGTGGAAACGAAATGAGGAAACCAGCTCTGAAACGTAACGAAAAGGGTCATGGTTGCCCACACCCCTTAATACTACCTGGGAAAAGTCCCCCGAAACACACTATGAACTGCGTACGCTAGTTTTCCGCAACCTTAGCGAACGGCTCGCTGCGATTTGCGCCACAGCAGATACGAATAGACGTAGACGGCTCCGACCGAACCAAACGCCAGAACCGCAATCACCGCGGCGACGACTTCACTCGAAAGCACGCTGCCTGCCACGCCCATCACAATCAGGCCAATACCCAGCACCATAAAGCAGGCGCCGCCAAAACGCTGCGTACGGCGCCAGTTCTCGGGATCGGCAAGCGCCCAAGGTGTCTTGATGCCGAGCGTATAGTTCTGCTTCACACGCGGCAAGTAGTTGCCTACGCCGATGAACAGCAAACCGACAACACCGGAAATCAGCACGTTAACCGAACCGACCGCCGGCACCACGCCCCAGACCGTAAGCTCTCCCAGCCAGCTTATGGCGCACATGAACAAGGTGAAGGCGATTACGAAGCCCTGGTAGAACTTGCCCGAGGTTCGATATGCCTCACCTTTGGGGTCGATGCGCGGCACCACGCAGAACATTGCGAGAAGCGCCAGAGGCAGCACGCCGAGCGCGGAGGCCATCCAGCTAGGACCCCAACCATCGACGGCACCGTTCGCGCCCCAGTGCGTGGGAATCTGTGCAGGCAAGCTCGGCATCACCATGAGGTGCGCTACGACATTGGCGACGCACAGAACAACCAGCGCAATCCACACGCGCGACGATACCCCCGTGGGGTGAATGCCCTTGTTTTCGTTATTCATCCTTATCACCTTCCGTGTTTGTAAAGCCCATAAACCAACCGATCAAGTCCTGCATGACGGTGGTGTTTAAGCTGTAAACGATGTTTTGGCCATGACGTTCATCGGTCACCAACCCGGCGTTTTTGAGCGTCGCCAAGTGATGGCTCAGCGACGGCTTACTGATATCGAAATGCTCGGCAAGCTCCCCCGCCGTGCAATTGCCCTCGCGCAGCAACTCCAAAATGCGCCGTCGCGTTGGATCGGCCAGCGCTTTAAAACCCTCTCCCGGCATAAGACCTCCTCTCATCATCTCTCATGACGTGCACACTATACTCTGTATTTAGATGTTTGTCTAACTATCTAACCGCAATGCTTCAAACCGCATCAAAGCAAACGCCATCGCAGCCTATGGGCGATTACCTATAATGGCGATAGCTAAAACACGACCCGCTTCCCCATCGGAGGATGTCTATGACCGAAACCGCAGCCGCAATTTCCAACGAGACGCGCGACACCAAGCTCGAGATCATTATGGGGCGCGAGGCGCTCGATAAACTCGCCAGCTCCACAGTGCTGGTGCTCGGCTGCGGAGGCGTGGGCTCCAACTGCTGCGAGGCACTCGCCCGCGGCGGCATCGGTCATTTCGTCATTCTGGACAAGGACACCATCGCGCCCAGCAATATCAATCGCCAGGCCATCGCTTTTCACAGCACCGTCGGCAAGCACAAGGTCGATGTTATGGAAGCCATGATTCGCGATATCAATCCCACCGCCACCGTTATCAAACACACCGAATACCTGCTAAGCGACAACATCGACGAGTTCTTCGCGAGCGTTTTGGAGCAGACGGACGGCAAGCTCGACTACGTCGTCGACGCCATCGACACCATCTCGGCCAAGCTCACCATTGCCAAATATGCTCAGGACCACGGCATTCGTTTGGTTAGCTCCATGGGCGGGGCCAACAAGCTCCATCCCGAGTGCCTCCGCTTTGCCGACATCTTTGATACGGTACGTGACCCTATGAGCCGCATTATGCGCAAAGAATGTAGGAAGCGCGGAATCAAGAATCTACATGTTCTATTTAGCTGCGAGGAATCGGTTAAGACACAGCCCCGCGACCCTTCCAACATCCACGAGCGCACCGAACTCGGAACCGCCAGCTTTATGCCGCCCATCATGGGCCAGATGATTGCCGGCGAGGTTATCCGCCAGATCAGTGGTCGCGGCACCGAGCGCGTGCGCGCCGACGGCCAACGTCTGGACTAGCGGAGCGCGCCGAGATGGAGCCCCGGTTATTTGATGCACACTGCCATCTTGATTTGATGACTTACCCGAATACCGTTGCCGACGAAACTGCGGCTATAGGGCTGGGGGTCTTTGATTGCGGGGTCGACCCACGCGACTTCGAGGCAGCAAAAAAGCGGGCCAGCCGCTACCCAAACATTATCGCCGGCGTTGGCCTTCATCCCTGGTGGCTCGCCGACGGCCGCTGCGGTCCTGCCGAAGTCAATCTGCTTTGCGAAGTTGCCGCCCAAGAGCGCTACATCGGCGAGGTGGGACTCGACTTTTCCGCTCGTTTTGCCGGAAGTGAGCCGCTACAAATGCAGGCACTTGACCGGCTCTGCGATACTCTCGTGCAGCATCCTCTTGCCGGGCGCGTGATATCAATTCACGCCGTTCGTTCGGCAGGAACCGTACTGGACGTCCTCGAATCGCATGGACTACTCATCCCAAACCCCGACTCCCCCGCTATCATCTTCCACTGGTTTAGCGGTACTTCGGACGAACTCGTCCGCGCACGAAACGCAGGCTGCTATTATTCCGTCAACGAACGCATGCTCGCGTCTAAACGAGGACGCGAATACGCACGACAGATTCCACTCGACCGTTTACTGCTCGAGACCGATGCACCGGCGGAGGCAAACACGGAAACAAGCGCGCAGTCGCTCATCAGATCGCTCACATGGACCTCAGAACGCATCGCCTCACTCAAAAACTGTGACGAAAAGCGCATCGAATCGGCAGTTTTAACAAATGCACGCTCTGTTTTTAGCCTTCGCTGACCCCTGTGGTCAAAAAACGTCAAATATGAGTACTGCTAGCGAAATGGATACATTACTTTGAGCTTTACGACCACCAGAATAATCTACGATTGTCCATTAACTAACACTTTTACAGTCATTCCTCCTGCATTTTCGCAAGTTTAAACCCCTCCAAACGCTTAAATCACGTCTGAAGGGGTCAATTATGCTGCGACTAAATTAGTCACAGTACTCATATTTGGCATTTTTTGACCACCGAGTCACAGGGAGGCGCTAATGCAGCTCCCTGAGCCCGCTCGGCTATTCGCAAATCGGCGCTCCATGGTCCCAAGAGCCTTCCATGCCGCATACGGTCGAGGCAAACCCCGCCGCAAAGTCGAGTGCGCGCTCGATGGCCTCGGCGCCATCCTCGCCACGCTTGACAGAATCGAGATAACACATCAGGAACGAGGTAAGGAACGAGTCACCCGCCCCCATGGTGTCCTTCATGTCTGCCACGGGTTTGGCATGCTGCCGATAGTAACGCTCGCCGTCATAGGCAATACAGCCCTCAGCGCCAGCCGTGGCCGATACAAAACGCGGACCCAGGCTCTTCACCCATGCCAGGCGCTCGCGAATCTCATCCTCGCTCGCGGCGTCTGCCGCGCTAAAGAATGCGAAGTCAACGTAGGGAGCAATCTGCTCGTAGTACTCGTCGGTCGAATCGTCCGAGAAGTCAAACGAAACGGTAATACCCGCTGCCTTCAGCTTAGGCAGCTCGCGCTCGGTAAAGCAGTAGTTACCCGAATGGACCACATCAAACTGTTTCATATACGCCAAATCAAAACGATCGAGCACATAGCGCGCATCACCACGGATGCCACCCTCATTGGAGCCAAGGAAAACACGGTCGCCGTTAACGACGGTCACGCGCGCAGCACCATTCTCACCGATGAGCTGCTTGCATTTGGCTAGTTCAACGTCCTCATCCTCAAGACTCGCAATCACATGCTCGGCAGCAGCATCATTGCCAAAGATGCCCATATACGCGGAGCGCGCGGCTCCGCATTTCTTGGCATACACGGCAAAGTTCACCGCATTGCCACCCGGATACATAGTGTGGATATGCTCGTAGCGGTCGACGACGTTGTCGCCAAACCCAAGAGCATTAACGTTGAATGTCATAGCGTCGTCCCTCTCTTATGCCAACGGAACCAGTGTTGTGGTAGCAGTACAGCCCAGAACCTACGCGAGTTCCAGCAGGTCCAGCAGCTGGTCGATAATCTTATCCGCGGCATCCTGGCTAAAGCCAAAGCGCTCCTCGCGCTTGGCGATTACCGTCAGACCGGCGCGCTTACCTGCGGTAATGCCATACAGAGAGTCCTCCACACAGCAACAGCGATCCGCGGGCAATCCCAAACGATCTATAGCATGCAGATAGATATCAGGATCGGGCTTGCTGCGCTTGAACTGCTCGCCCGAGACCAAAAACTCAAAGTAATCACGAATGCCGCAGGTACCCAGCACCTCTTCGATATTGTTGAGAGGAGACGACGATGCCAGCGCAACGCGAACCCCACGTTCTTTCAGCCCCGCCAGCGTCTCGGCAACGCCGGGGTTGAGCAGTTTTCTATAGTCGCAGGAATACGCGCTCGCCCATACCTCATAGCGTGCCTCGGCAGCCTCGACGCTGAGCTTGCCCAAACCCGCACGCTCATGCCAATCGACGAGCACCTGCTGAAAATCACGGTGCGATGAACCAACAATCGCATTAAGCTCGTCGCGCGTCACAGAAATCTGCAGGTAATCGATAAACTTCTCGAGTTCCTTTTGATAGTAAAACTCGGTGTCGACCAAAACGCCGTCCATGTCAAAGATAACGGCGTCAAACGGAAATGCGGACACGGCACCCTCCCTAACAAAAGGACGCCCGCGAGCAGGCGCCCGAACCATGCATTAATCGGCGATTCTAACCCAGCAGCTTATCCAGTGCCACCGCAATGCCGTCTTCGTTGTTATTGGCGGTCACCATCTGGGCCACGGCCTTAACCTCGTCGACCGCGTTGCCCATGGCAACACCAGTACCGGCCCATTCAATCATGGACTTGTCGTTCTGGCCGTCACCAAACGATACGACCTCGCTGGCATCGATACCCAACTTGGACAGGGAGCCCTCGAGCGCGCGAGCCTTATCGATGCCGGGCGCCGTAAACTCAAAGTACCAGTCGGCCGTAAACATACCCGAAAGCGTCTGAGTAAAGGGCGCGTACATCTCCTCGTAATGCGCTTGCAGATAGGCCGGGTCTCCCGCGGTGAGCAATTTGTCCACCGGATAGGCATCTACAACCTCATGGAGGCTCTCGACCTCACGGATCTTAAGGTCGCACGCATCGCGCTCGTATTTGACGATATTCTTCTGCGAACCGTCCGGCAGTGTGATCATGCAGCGATACGAGTCCACGACGTGCAGGTCCCGACCGAGCGAGATCATGGGAATCACGTCAAAGTTGCGCAGGTGATCAATCAGGCGATGCAATTCGTCGACCGGCATGGCCTGGTGAAACAGTACCTCGTCGGTCTGGGCATCGACTACGTGTGCACCGTTAAAGGCCACGAGCAGGCCATCATGATTGTGTAGGTCGAGCTCCTGACCAAGGGCGCGAAGGCCCCATGCAGGACGGCCCGAAGCCAGAATGAGCTTGATGCCCGATTCCTGTGCCGCGAGCAGCTTCTCGCGCGTACGCGGGCTGATGACCTTTTGGTCGTTGGTAAGCGTACCGTCGATATCCATTGCGATGGCTTTGATTGCCATATATGCCTCCCTGTCATTGAACAACCTTGTCTGAGCCATCATACAGAACACCCACGGCGGCGCTGTTTGCAACGGGAAAAATGTCATATTGTCCCAAACATGAACGGCGCGCCTTCGACGATTGCGATGCCCGTCGAGGCGCCTCCCGATACACTCCATCCTATCCAAATCAAAACCACCCCTAAAAGGGGTGGTTTGCTCTTAGGGTATAACCCTTGGGTTTCCGGCACGCGTCTAAAGGCGCCGGCCCTCACGGGGTTCGGGCCGCACCGCAGGTTGACCCGTGACGGGCCGGTCAAACCGGCGCTATTTGCGCCCCGGCCCCCTATCGAAGGGGTCCTCGTGCTCCTTGACGCTCAGCCGGTCGAGCGCGATGTCGGCCTTCTCCTGCTCCCGGATGTACTTCGCGATCGTCGCCTCGTTCAGGCCGACGGCGGAAACGTAGTGGCCCTCGGCCCAGAACTTCCTGTTGCCGAACTTGTACTTCATGTTCGCGTGCCTGTCGAATACCATCAGCGAGCTCTTCCCCTTCAGGTAGCCCATCACGCTGGACACGCTGTACTTCGGCGGTATCGCCAGCAGCATGTGGACGTGGTCGGGCATCAGGTGCCCCTCGATGATCTCTATCCCCTTGTACTGGCAGAGCTTCCTGAAGATCTCCCCAAGGTCGGACCTTATTTGGTTGTAGATGACTTTGCGCCTATACTTCGGCGTGAACACGATGTGGTACTTGCACATCCACTTCG
>UQKV01000043.1 GCA_900541665.1 uncultured Collinsella sp. | reverse complement strand
CGCAGGAAGCTTGGATACGCCTAGGCGCGGTCCAAGAAATCGTCCGCACCCCCAATCAGCCCATCCAACGGCCAAACAGGAACCATTTCACCGCAACTTTTCTTTAGATCGGATTTCGGGCTGATGCTAAGTTTGTAACATTTCAAAACTCTGCCGGATTACGGGGCTGAATTGACAACCTCTATCCATTCCGGTAATTTGCAAATTTCAACAAGCCATCTACCTGCGGTTTTATTAAGGCCATTTTTGCTGTGGTCGGGCATCACCGATCTAGCCCCGTAATCCGCCCTACTTTTGATAACGGCAAGTATGAGACGGGGAAATTATTACCACTCTTAACCGCTATTACGATCTCCGCTCGCATGACTTTCTGAGTTGTGGTGAAATAAGGACTGTTAGATGGGCAGAAGGCGCTTTTCAATCCCTATTTCACCGCAACTTTGAAGTTATTTGCGGACTAGTCTGGCGCAGAAGTGGCCGTCGTAGGAGTCAGCGTTTACCGGCACGCTTTGGAAGAGGCCTCGAGCGTTTTGACGTACGGAGACGAGCTTCTTGGCTTGTTCAAACTCGGGGAGCTGCAGAATCTGCGCCTTGGAGAGGGGTGCCAGGCTAAAGCCCGCGCCCTCTGGCGAAGCCAAAAACGCATCCACAACCTGCGCGTTCTCCTCATCAAAGACCGAGCACGTCGCATAGATGAGCTCGCCATCCTCGGCAACGCGCGCGGCGGCCTCTTTGAGCATCGTCAGCTGCAGTTTGGGCAGCTCAAGCGTCACATCTTTTTCGGTCAGGCGCCACGGAATCTCGGGATGACGGCGCATGGTGCCGGTACCCGAGCACGGGGCATCGATAAACACCGTATCGAACAAGACAGGTTTGCCGAGCAGGGCGTCAAACGACGTCAGCACCTCGTCGAGCTCGCAGGCATCGCCCGAGACCGTGCGAACACCTTGGATACCCGCCTTATGCAGGCGCGCGAGATTCTGGTCACACTTGCGATCGTGCAAATCGAGTGCAGTGTGCTGACGGTCGTAGCCGGCACGCTTAGCCTGGCACATCATCACATAGGTCTTGGTGCCGCGACCGGCACCAATCTCCAGGCAACGTCCGGGACGGGTCGCCGCGGTAGCGATGAGCTGGGCGTTAAGGTCCGAGGCAACGGCCGCCGCGCGTTCAAACACGCCCGACGCAACGGTGGCCTGGGCATCGACCGGCGCATGGCAGCCCGGGAACACCGGCGCCACAAGCTGCGATAGGTACGGATCAGGCTTGGTTGCAAAGGCGTTCTCGTGCAAAGCGAGCGGCGCGGGCGCCAGATTTCCGGCGAAGTTAAGCGCGCCCTCGGGCGTATCGAACGAGGCCATTATGCGAGCGCACAGCCAGCGCGGCATACCCATCAGGCGAGACAGGCGAACCAATCGGCGCTCGGACTCATCGGCATCCGCCGCAGCGGCAAAGTCCTCGACGTTGTCCGCGACCTTATGCAGCACGGCATTGGCCAAACCGGCGGCAGACTTAGCTCCGCTGCGCACCAGCTCAACGCCCTGACTCACCGCAACGCGACCAGGCGTATGCAGATAGAGCATCTCGAAGGCCGAGATACGAAGCGCCATGCGAACACGCGGCGCAACCTTTTTAGGCTTATCAAGAAACTGATCGAGCAGCTCGTCCAAAATACCCTGGGTAGCCGCAACGCCCAGTGCCAAACGAGCGGCAAAAGCGGAATCGCGCTGGTCAATAGCCTTGGCAGATGAGCGAGAGGACAGCACGTCGCGCGCATACATACCGCGGCGATCGGCCTCCATCAGCACATCGAGCGCAAGTTTGCGCGCGGGAGACAGCTTGCTCATGACAAAACACCCCAGATAAGATCGGCGCCCTGCAGGCCAGCAGCCCAAGCAGAAGCGGCCATAGCACGCTTACCATCGGGCTTAACCTCGAGCAACTCAACCGAGCCATCGGAAAGACCCAGGTAAACACGCTTGTTCTTAACGTCAACAGCGCCCTCGCCAAGCGAGACATCGGCCGGTGCAGCATCGAGCACGCGCACGGTCTTGCCGGCAATCACGCATCGGGCAGGCGCGGTATCGGACGAGGCCAGCACATGACGCACGCAATCAAGCGCCGCCATTTGCGGATCCAGACGCATCTCCTGCTTAGAAATCTTGGCAGCATGGGTAACGAGCGCCTCATCCTGTTCAGTCCAAACAGCCGAGCCATCGGCAAGAGAAGGAAGCGTACTGGCAAGCAGCTTGCCGCCAAGCTCACCAAGCTCCATGGTCAGCGCCTCAGCATGCTTACCGACAACCGAGGTCGAGGCCTGCGCGCAATAAGCGCCGGTATCCACGCCATGTCCAATACGCATAATGGAAACGCCAGCAATCTCATCACCAGCAAGAATGGCACGCTGAATAGGAGCAGCCCCACGCCAACGGGGCAGCAAGGACGCATGAACATTTACAATGCCGAGCGGTGCCATATGCAGCACGTCATCAGGCAAAATGCAGCCATACGCAGCCACGCAGAAAATATCAGCCTGCGCAGCCTGAAGCGCCTCAACAACCTCAGGCGTCATACGATTGGCCTCAACGACCGGCAACCCCAGCTCAAGCGCCTTAGCCTTAACAGGAGACGGCTCCAGCTTCTTACCACGCCCACGAACAGCATCAGGACGAGTAACAACAAGCGCAATCTCATTCCCAGCCTCAACAAGCGAAACCAGCGAAGGCTCAGCAAAATCAGGCGTACCCATAAACACAATACGCATAAAGGACGTCTCCCCTCAACCAAAGCCGAGACGGCTACAAAGAACAGCGGAAAGCCAAGTACCCGGCCCATCCGCAAGAACAATTCAACAAAAACAAATATACCCAAAACCAAAGAAAGAGCCGCAATAAAAGCAGCTCTTCCAACAAAGCAATTATCAGCGAAGACGCCCTTCCCTGGCCCGACGGCACCCGGGCGAGTCAAGCAGCGTCAACGTAGTCCCCGGGGCGCCCGCCTATATCGTCCCGCGCGCAGTTTCGCAGCGCAGCGAGAATGTTTGAGCATGGGATGATATATAGGCGGGTCGGACCGGTCAGCGGACAGTAAATCACTATCTGATATGCGCAGGTTTTCCGCCCCAGTAGAAGCGGCAGAAGGCTCGTTTACGTTTTTGGGGTTTGCCTGCAAGCTCCATGGTTGCGATGGCGATATCCTCGGCCGCGCGTGGACGGCGCAGTACTTCGCCATTGATGAGTAGTGCCTTGAGCGACTCGGGATGATCGTGGAGATGGCGCAGTGTCACGATGAGCTCGCGTGCGGTGGTGACATGCATGCTGGCGCCCATGCCGGTGAGCATGGTGGTGTTGGCCTTTTCCTGGCCATATGACTTGCCCAGCAGAATCATCGGCAGATGTGCGCACAGGCATTCGGTGACAGTGAGTCCGCCCGATTTGAGAATTGCCAGGTCACAGCCGTGCATAAGCGCTGCCATGTCATCGACGTAGTCAAGAACCGTGACGTTCTCGAGTTTCATGGCATCGAAAAGCGTTTTGAGACGGGTGGCATATTCGGCATCCTTGCCCGGCAAAAAGACGAAGTGCATGTCCTCAAAACTGCGCAGGAAGGGGAGGGTGCGGTCCATCTCCGCGCGAAAGCGAACGTACGGTTGAGGCAAACTGGCGCCTGCCATCACCAGTACAATGGTCTTGTCGGTGGGGAGATTGAACTTCTCAAGTTCTTCCTCGCGATTGTAGTCCGTATCAAACCCGGCGCGAATGGGGATGCCCGTAATGCGGATCTTGGTCTCGGGAACCTTACGGGGGCGAAGTGTCTCGGCCATAAACTCGTTTGCTACGCAGAATAGGTCGGTGTCCTTATGGGGCCACCAGCCCTCGACCTCGTAATCGGTCGGTACGCAAATGACGGGATAGTCGATGCCCGTAATGACGCGCGCGCCAACGGCGACGTTGGCTGCCGTGATATGTGTGGCGACCACGGCAATGGGCTTACGATTCCGAACGTATTCGTTAAATGCGGGAAACATGATGCGTGACCATGCCGTGCCGCCGCCCCAAAGCAGGTGTCCGGTAAGCGTATAACGCCAGGTCAAATCATAAATTGGGCGTGTGGCGCCGGTAAATGATGCAGCCGTCTTGTTGCCGTCGAATTTTATGCGTCCAAAATCAAGGATATCGAGCACTTCAATCTCAACATCCTCGGGGATGCTATTGGTGCCGCGGATAAGGTCGAATGCCTGCGCAATCGCATTTGCGGCGGCCTTGTGGCCCGAGCCGACCGAGGCGTGCACGATGGTCACGAGTGGTTTTTGCTGAGCCAAGAGCTTGGTTTGCCCCGATTGGGGAGTGCTGTGCGTGGGCAGGGGAGCGTCATTGCCCATCTGCGTTTGATCCATCGATAACTCCCCTTCATCTTTGTTTCGCAAAGAATCATTGTAGTGCATGAGTGTCACGTTCGCCTAAATTTGGGTATGAGCGCAAAGAACGCCAATCTTTCGACAGGAGGTCTTTTCATGACTACCCATCAGCCGATCGATGTTGCGATTATCGGTGGCGGCCCTGCTGGCTATGCTGCTGCCATTTACGCGGCGCGCTCCAACCTAACGACGACCGTGATAGAGCAAGGCATGTCGGGAGGACAAATCGCCACAACCAATGAAGTCGAGAACTATCCGGGCATTCCGCTCTTGAGTGGCGCCGAACTCGGCGAGCGTTTTCAGCAACATGCAGAGGGCCTGGGAGCACAGGTTGCATGGAGCATGGTTACGGGTATCGATTACGATGCTGATGCGGCGCTGTTTACGGTGCATCAGGATACGGGCGATACGCTGGCCTCGAGCGTTATCGCTTGCATGGGTGCCACGCCGCGATCTGCTGGTTTTGTTGGCGAGGATACGTATCGCGGTCGTGGCGTTTCGTACTGCGCGACGTGCGATGGCATGTTCTTTCGTGGCAAGCAGGTTTTTGTCATCGGCGGTGGAAATGCTGCCTGCGAGGAAGCCCTGTTCTTGTCAGAAATCGCCAGCAGCGTGACCATCGTCTTGCGCCGCGATCAGTTCCGTGCACCCGATGGCGTGGTTCAAAAGGTGCTCGCAAAAGATAATATTTCGGTTAGGTACCAAACTAGTATTGTGGAACTATCGGGCGAGGCCATGCCCACGACTATCACATTTAAGGACAACGCCACCGGTGAAACCTATTCCGAGTCATTCAATCCTGGCTCGTTTGGTATCTTTGTCTTTGCTGGCACGCAGCCCCATACCGAGCTTGTAGAACATCTGGTGGATCTGGCGCCCGACGGCGGTATTATGACCGATGAATCGATGGCTACCCGCACGCCTGGCTTATTTGCTGCTGGTGATATCCGTTCCAAGCGTTTACGTCAAGTTGTGACCGCTGTTTCGGATGGAGCCATAGCAGCTACCAGCGCATACGCTTTTCTACGCGGATAAGTACGATAATATATCTTATGTAAGGTTGTTATCTTTAAACAAAGTGGTTGGACGGTGCGCCAATGTGCTGTCCAACCACCTTTACTTGGCGGTTATGTGTTATGCAAAACTAGATAATCTAGAATACAATATTAAAAACGAACGGAGGCACCATATGAATCACGTTAAACATGTCATTCCGATGTCCGATACGTCGGTTAGCATTAGCCCAGAGGATATTCAGCCCACGGTGCTACCTGATGCATTTATCCAGTCTGATATAGTCCGCAAACTCAATACACTCAGCTTGCCGCGCTATAACCAGTTGCCGAATGTAACGCTCTACCGTGACCAGGTCATTGAGTACATCGAACTGTGGATGGAGCCGCTCTCGATTTGTGTGGAGCAGCCCGTCATTACGCCTTCCATGATCAATAACTACGTAAAGGTCGGTCTGGTACCCGCTCCGGTAAAAAAGCAATATGGTCGCGAGCAGATCGCTCGCCTTATTGCTATCTGTATTTTTAAGCAGGTGCTGCCCATCGCTGCTGTTCAGGCGCTCTTTAACATTCAACGCCTGAGCTACGATGCACCGACCGCCTTTGATTATGTGATTGATCAGCTCGAGGTGTCGATTCGCGCGGCTTTTTCAATTGAGCAGATTCCTGTACCCGATACGGCTCATCAGGTCACTCGCGAGTCGCTGCTCGTTCGCAGCGCGGTATCGTCTTTTGTGTCGAAGGCGTATCTGATGAGCTACCTAAAGTTCAATGGCTTTAATAGCTAGCCGATGTATACGACGGGCGGGACAAAGAGCTATCAGCCACTTTGTCCCGCCCGTACGTTTGTCTAGTTAGACATTATCGGCCCGAGGCAACGCCCATGCCGTAGCCGATAATGAGCCCGTGCATCTCGGCATAGTATGAATCCAGTCCGTTGCAAGGCATGATGATGGTCTTGGAGCCGGGCCAATGCTCCACAATGCGGCTGGCAAGCGCCTGGGCGCCCGCCTCATTTTCGACATGGTCGATGACGACTTCTCCGCCGGTAAAGCCCTCGGCCTCCATGGTGTCGACAATCTTTCCAAGCATCTTCTTTTCACCACGGGTGTGACCAACGAGCTTGATCTCCCCCTCCTCGCTTGCTGTACCTAAAACTCGAATGTTGAGTTTATTGGCGATAACCCCAGCTGCCTTGGGAATACGTCCGGCCTTGGCGAGATTTTCGTAATTGCACAGGCTAAAGAGGATCTTGCTGTTCAGTTCCAGCTCATCAAAATAGCTGCAGGCTTCCTCAAAAGAGACGTTGGGATTGCTTGCGAGATAGCGGTCGAACAGCAGGAAGATCAGGTCCATTTTGCCGCCGGCTGCGCGAGAATTGACCAGATGAATCTTTCGGTTCGGATCCTCGGCAAGAACCAAATCGCGTGCCGTGGCGGCGGCATTGTAGCTTCCCGAGACGCCCTCGGAGATGGGCATGCAAATTGTCTTGTCGGCAAGCCTAAAGAGTTCGGTCCATTCGCCTACGCTCGGACAGGCGCTCGAAGAAGCGCTCGACTCCGCCTGCACGGCGCAATTGAGTTCGTGAACGTCGAGCGTGATGTCATCGACGAACTCGCGCTCCCCAACTCGAATTTTGAGGGGTGCAAATGCAAAGGCGGTATGGGGTGCGGTCGGTTGCCAATCGCGGAGGTTGCAGCTCGAATCGGAGATAAGTGCCCAGCTCATATGGGGTCCTTTCTATTTACTCAAGCCTAATTATAACCATCTTGCTGAACTCTGATCTATATCTAGTATTCAGAACTAGATAAAAGCTTATTGAAGATAAGTTGATTGGCGGAGATAAAGAATGGGCCCCGTAGCGGAAAAGCCGCGAGACCCATGTCGGATGCTGTGAAGTGTTACTTAATAGCGCACAAAGATATAATCATTACCCATGCTCCAACTAATGGAGGTCTTAATAACTCCTGTGTTGTAGTTAGAAGCATGAATCATCTCGCCGTTTCCAACGTAAATGCCGGTATGGCGGGAATTTACAACGACGTCTCCCGGTTGCGGATCGGTCACACGATGCCAGCCCATAAACGTAACGGTGGTGCCCAAACGACAATAACGACCGGTGAGGCAGTAGCTAACGAATCCCGAGCAGTCAAAGCTGTTCGGTCCAATGCCGCCCCAGGAATAAGCGCAACCAAGCTTGCTGTAGGCACGCGAAACAACGGTGCCGCCGTCAACGGACTGGCTCGGCGCTGAAGGGGTCGGAGCCGGAGCGGGAGTCGAGGGCTGCGGCGTAGGGGCAGGAGCGGGCGTGGGAGTGGGCGCAGGCGTGTTGCCGCCGTTGTTGGTCGTACCGCCACCGTTGTTGGTGTTCTCGGTCGTACCGGCGGTCTCGGTGTTCACCGTGGCCTTCTCGGCAGTGCTGGCGTTAATGCCGGCCTGCAGTGCGGCATTGGCCTCGGCCTCGGCGGCAAGTTCGGCCTGCAGCTGGGAGTCCAGAGAGTTCACAACATTCTGAGCCTCGGCCTGCTGAGCGTTGAGCTCGTCGACCTTCTTTTGCGTGGCGGCGACGTTCTGCTCCTGCTCGGCCTGCTTGTTGGTAAGTTCCTGCTTAAGCTCTTTGACCTCTTGGATGGTCTGGGCTTGTTTGTCGGAAACCTTTCCGTAGTAGAACAGGCGGTTGAGCATATCGCCCAGGTCATCGACACCCGTCAGAACCTGGAGAAGGCTCAGGCCGCCGGTCTTGTACTCGCCGGCAACGTAGTTAGAAAGTTTGGCCTGGCCATCGGCGATCTCCTGCTGCTTTTGCGTGATCTCGCCAGCGGTCTGGTCGAGTGCCTGCGTTTGAGTGGCGAGCTCGTCGTAGATCTGCTGGGTTTGCGTGCCGATCTGCTCGAGTTTTGCACGAGCAGCGGCAAGGTCGGATGCGGTATCGGCATAGGCCGGAGCCGCGAGGCCCAGGCCCAAAACACAAGCGAGGGTTGCCGTAGCAGCGCAGCGTGCCATGTTTTTGTGCGTGTTTGCTGTGCGCATGGAGCTTCCTTTCCGGTATCTAAGGGTAGCGGCTAGTCCACCGTTACCAGGCTAAAGAGCTCAACGTCCTCGTTGGAGGGCGTGAGCTTCTCGCGCGGGTTAAGAAACGCAAGCTCGAGGATACAACCATAACCTACAAGCTTTGCGCCCATATCTCGCACCAGTTTACCTGTTGCCTCGACGGTTCCGCCCGTCGCGACCAAGTCGTCCAGAATCAACACGGTATCTTTAGAGGTAATGGCATCGGCGTGAATCTCGATAGAGTCGGTGCCGTATTCGAGCTCGTAGCTCTCGCTCACCGTCTTGCGCGGCAGCTTGCCCGGCTTGCGTGCGGGCACAAAGCCGGCGCCCAGGGCAACAGCCACGGGCACGCCGACCATAAAGCCGCGAGCCTCGGGACCCACAACCTTGGTGATACCCATGCCGGCAAAATGCTCGGCCAGGGCATCTACCATGGCCTTTAGTGCCTCGGGATTACCAAAGAGCGGCGTGATGTCCTTAAAGACGACTCCGGGCTCGGGATAGTCGGGGATGTCGACGATATGAGATTCGAAGTCGTACATGACGTGACCTTTCATGGATTGCCGGGTGGACGGCGGTTATTTACCCGTGTTAGCAGACAGGCTATGCGAGGGGGCGACGACCTTGGACGGATGCACGAGCGACTCGTCCTTCGCGGCAACCGCGGGAACGCTTGCCTCTTCGCTTTTGGCCTTGGTTGATTCGGAGCGTGCGATCTCCTCGTCAAGAGCATCGATATCGGCGTCCTCGACCACAGCGTTGAGTGACTCAAAAACGCGGTTCTTGAGCAGTGCGGTATGCACGCCCTCGGTGAGGTCATGCAGCTTCTTAAAGGCACGCTCGAGCTTGGCGTCGCGTTCGTCGTCAGAAGTGTCCATACCGAGCATGCTCACGAGCACCTGCTCAAACATCGAGGACTCACGGTTTGCCGACGATACATACTGGCGCAGGTTGCGCGGCTCGATGTGGAAACGCGAAAGCTCGGAGCAGTAACGGATGATCGGGAAATCGCGGCCATCGACAAGCTCGCGGTTTTGCGGGCTCTTGATGATACGAATGAGGTCGTTTTCGGCCAGGGAGCGAATAAAGGAGATCTCAACACCGAGCATATCGGGAATGGTCTCGATGGGATGCAGCTTTTGCTTGGTCTCCTTGGGCTCCGTCTTGAGCGGAACGTCGGACAGCAAGCCCACCTCGTAGGCGAGCGTAGACAGGTCCGTGGCGTTTTCCAGGCGCTGCTTGATCACGTTGAGCGGCATGTAGCGAGTCTTCTGCAGGTGCAGAATGACCTCCAGGCGGTCAACGTCCTCCTTGGAGTACTGACGATAGCCCTTAGGCGTGCGATGAGGAGTGATGAGCCCCTCATCTTCGAGAAATCTAATTTTTGAGTTCGAAAGATCGGGGTATGCGCCTCGAAGTAGATTGACGACTTGGCCGATACTCAGATAATTGCGTTCGGCCATGCCCTACTCACCGGTTTCGATGCGCTCCGGCGTGCTCTCGTGATAGATGAGCGTAAACGTACCGATCTGGACAGAAGAGCCGTCGTGCAGCGGTGCGCCGTTGACGATAGCGCCGTCAACCCACGTACCGTTGAGCGAGCCCAGGTCCTCAATACGGGCACCCAGACCCTCGCGAATAATGCGCGCGTGGCTACGAGACACGGTCATGTCGTTGAGGAAGATGCCGTTAGCGGGATCGCGCCCGATGGTGGTCACATTGTCCTCGAGCTCAAAGGCGGCGCCGGTCTGCGGGCCCTTGACGATAGATAAGACAGGCGCGGTGATGTGCACGTTGGCCATGAGGTCGGGAACGGTGACATCGCTCGAAGGAACGCGGAAAACGCAGGTGGCGTCTGAGGCCTTATCGTTCTGAGGCATATTGTTAACCATGTTGTCCATGACAACCCCTAACTTAACGCGGACATGCCGCAAAGAATGAACTGTACGTAATCATACCCCAATGACTTAGTCTTCGATTTCGGGGTTAAGAAAGTCGATGTCTTCGTCCTCGGGATGCGCGACAGCCTGTTTAATGGCCGATCCACCCTTAATGGAATAGATGACGGCAGTGAGCATGGAGAAGATGACGCCGCCGTACACAAAGAAGATGCCAAGCGGTACCGGGCTGCCGTTGAGGCCCGGAAAGGCCGTGAACGTAGCGGGCAGCAGGTGACAGCCATCCACAGTGGGAAAGCCAAGCAGCATGAGCGAGAAACCGGTCATGAGCAGCGCCGTGGCAATCTTGCCGGGAAAGACGACGTCAATGGGGCGGCGGTGATAGTGGCGCACGATGAGTGTGCCGATTCCCAGGTAGATATCGCGCCCGATGATGAGCACGCAGACCCAGATGGGAAGCTCGCCGCGAACCACCAGGCCCAGCACACCGGTAAACAGCAGCGCACGGTCGCAGATGGGATCCATAACCTTGCCGAGCCACGAGACCGTTTTGGTCATGCGAGCAATCTGACCGTCCATCCAGTCAGTGGAGGCCGCGATGGCATAGATGATGATCGCGACGACACGGTTGTTATCCGTCACAAACAGGTATAGAAAGACCAGCGTAAGGATCAGGCGCGTGAAGGTAATGAAATTGGAGATCGTAAAGATCTTATTCGACGGGTAATCGGAGGTGCCGATAAGCTCCTTTTTGATCTTCTTTTTGATGCCCACAGGACTCCCCCGCTGGTAAACGACAAAACTTTCGATACTATACCCGTTCTGGCGATGTCTATCCAGCGCGAGCATAGAGAGTCCAGACATATATAAGACCCCAACGGCCGTTACGGCTTCGTTAGAAACGCGCCCCACCATGGATGGTGAACCCGAAAGGCAAGGCGCGCGGGCACGGCGACTCGGCCCGCGCGCCCGGAAGAGAAAGGACGAACCCATGGGTTACATGCTCGAGACGCGCGGGCTTACCAAGCGCTTCGGCCGCGGCGACCAGGCGCAGGATGCCGTGGCTGACGTGAGCCTTCATATCCGCGAGGGCGAGGTGTACGGGCTGCTCGGCCCCAACGGCGCCGGCAAGTCGACAACGCTCAAGATGATCTGCGGGATGCTGCGGCCGACGGCCGGGGAGATCCTCTTTGCCGGACACGCCTGGCGCCGCGAGGACCTCTACGCAATCGGCAGCCTCATCGAGGAGGCGCCGCTCTACCCCAACCTCACCGCGCGCGAGAACCTGCGCGTTCGCACCACGCTGCTGGGCCTTCCCGAGAGCCGCGTAGATGAGGTGCTCGCCGCCGTGGACCTCGCGGACACCGGGAAGAAGCGCGCCGGGCGCTTCTCGATGGGCATGCGGCAGCGCCTGGGGCTCGCGCTGGCGCTGATCGCCCGGCCACGCCTGCTTGTGCTCGACGAGCCCACCAACGGCCTCGACCCCATCGGCATCGAGGAGCTGCGCGACCAGATCCGCGGCTTCGCGGCGGCGGGCACGACGGTGATCGTCTCGAGCCACATCCTCTCCGAGGTGCAGCAGATGGCTGACACCATCGGCATCATCTACGGGGGGCGCCTCGCCTACGAGGATACGCTTCGGCCCGGCCAGGACCTCGAGGAACTCTTCATGAGCGTCTGCCGGGAGGGGCGTCGAGCGCGCGGGGAGGTGGCGGCATGACGGGCGAGAAAGGCGGCCTGCTCGCGGGCCTGCGCGCCGAGGCCCTGAAGTCGCGCCACGCGGCACCGGTTCGCCTGGCCGTGCTCATGGCGCTGCCGATGCCGCTGCTCGGCGCGATGCCCTACCGGGGCGTGCAGATCTTCAGCGCGTGGAACTACTGGTACGCGCTCTTCCTGCCTGTGACTCTCTCGCTCGTGGTGGCGTGCGTCGCGCGGGCGGACGCGCGCACGCGGATGCGGGGGCTTCTGGGCCTGGGCTTCCCGCTCGGGCGCGCCTGGTGGGCCAAGGCGCTCTGGTGCCTCGCGCTCTGCACGCTCTCGAACCTCGTGGTCTTCGGCATCTACCTCGCGGGATCGGCGTTCTCCTCGCAGGGCCTCACGGTCGCGGGCACGCTCACGATGCTCCTCTGCGCGCTCGTCAACACGGTGACCGCGGCGTGGATGATCCCCGCAGGGCTCTTCCTCACGGCGCGGCTCGGCATGCTCGCGGGCATCTTCTGCCCGCTCGCCGCGCAGCTCATGGGTGGTTTCGCCTGGTCGCTGATGCCGCTGCCGCAGCTCTTTCCGCCGTCGGCGAGCATGGTCATCCCTACGAGCTTCATCCCCGTGCTGCCGAGCGGCGAGCCACTCGCGGCGGACATGGCGCTCGGCGGGGCGCTCGCGGCGGACGGCATGCTCACGCTGGCGGGCCTTGCGGTCTGCGCGCTCGCGTTCGCCGCGCTCACGGCGGCGGGCGCGGCCTGGTTCGCGCGCTCCGAGGAGAGGTGATGGCCATGACACGACTCTCCGACCCGACGCCGCGCATGACTCTCCCGCGGGCCCTGCTCTCCGAGGCCCTGCGCCTGGCGCGCTCCCCGCTCACGGCGGTGCACCTCGTCTGCGGCCTGGCAGCCGGTCTTGCCTGCGGCGAGTACTTCTCCATAACCCGATGGGATCCGGCGCTGGGCGCGGACACCTACGCACAGTTCCTCGGCGCCCTCATGCCGCTCATGTCCGCCATCGTCTGCGGGCTCGCCGTGGACGAGGAGCGCGCTGCCGGGCGCCTCGCCAACCTCACGGCGGTCCCCTCGCGCGGGCGCGCCGTCGCGGCGAAGCTACTCGCCCTTGCGGCGCTCGGCGCGGGCGCGCTGGCCGTGGCGCTCGGCGTGTTCGGGGCCGTGCTCGCCGTCGCCGGGCGTCTGCCGCTCGGGCCCGCTCCGCTTGCGGCCGCCTGGGCGGGCATCGTGCTGGGCAGCCTGCCCCTCTACGCGCTGGGGCTCGGCGTGGCCCTGCGCCTCGGCCACAACGCCGCCATCGGCGCCGGTGCGGCGGGGGTGCTCCTCGCGTTCTTCTCGGTGGGCGGACTTGCGCACGGCCTCATGACCGGCGAGCTCACCGGTGCCCTGGCAACGCCCCTGAGCTGGGTGCCGCTCGCCTGGCCCGCGCGCCTGGGGTCGCTCGGGGTGGAGTCCTTCATCGACGCCGCACGCGCGGCGGGCCCTCTCCTCACGACTGCGCTCGCTGGCCTCGTGCTAACCCTGGCAACCGCCGCCGTCCTTATCGCCTGGTTCTGCCGCTTCGAGGACGGGAGGGCAGATGCGTAGGAAGCCGTTCGCCGTCGTGCTCGTCCTCCTCTCCGCAGCGCTCGTTCTGGGCGGGAATGCCCTGCTCGACGCCGGCTGGGGGTCGGTGCTGCGCTCGATCGCCGACCGCGTGCTGCCCAACCCTGAGGTCACCATGTGGGCGCCCGCGCCCGCGGCTGCGCGCGGGGCTCTGGACCGCTGAGTGCGGCGCTAGTACAATTCCGACGAGAGTTTCAGGAGGTCGAACATGGCGAGGATACTGGCAGTGGATGATGAACGGGCGATCCTCGACGCGCTCGCGCGCGTCCTCGGCCGCGACGGCCATGAGGTCGTCAGGGCAGCGGACCCGACGGCGGTCCCGGGGATGGACCTCTCGCGCTTCGACCTCGTGCTCTGCGACGTCATGATGCCGGGTCTCGACGGCTTCGAGCTCGTGCGGCAGATCCGCCCGGACTTCGACGGGCCCATCATCTTCCTGACCGCGCGCATGGCCGAGGAGGACGCCGTGGCCGGCTACGGCCTGGGCGCCGACGACTACGTCCGCAAGCCCTTCGGGGCCGCGGAGCTGCGCGCCAAGGTCGCGGCCCATCTACGCCGTGAGCGCCGGCCGCGCTCGCACGCCCTCTCCTTCGGGGAGGTGCGGATCGACCTCGGGGCGCGCGGCCTCGCCGTGGGCGGCAAGGCTGTGCCGCTCACGCCCACCGAGTACGCCATCTGCGAGTACCTCGCCCGCCACCCCGGGCAGGTCATGAGCCGCGCACAGATACGCGAGGCGGTGCTCGGCTGGGAGAGCGACGCCGACGACGCGGCCATATCCATGCAGGTCAGCCGCGCCCGGAGGAAACTCTCCGAGGCCGGCGCCGATCCGATCGCGACCGTCTGGGGGATGGGGTACAAGTGGCAGCTCTGAAGATCGGGGCGCGAGGTCGCGGGGGCATGCCGCTCTCCTTCGTCATCGCGCGCTACTTCGCCTACGCGTTCGCTGCGGTCGCTACGGCGTGGCTCGCCTCGTTCATGGCGCTCTCCGCGGCGATCAATGCGGGCTTCGTCTACGAGGCAAGCTGGGGGCCGGCCAATGCGCGCGAGGTCGCGGAGGGCCTGGCACGCGACGGCGTCTGCGGGCAGCAGGACGTGCCGACGGCGTACCGCTACCTCATCCTGAACAAGGACGGATACGTGCTGATGACAGACCTCGAGGGCACGCGGCTCGAGGACGCGATGGAAATGGCCCGTACGGCACTCGCCGCTGATCCGGGCACAGTGGAGATCGAGGGCGGGGGCTCGGGCCTCACCTACGCCGCGTTCCCGCTCAAGGGCGGCGGAGCCTGCGCGCTCGTCAGCGAGTACCTGCCGCAGTGGGTCTCGCGCGATCTCGCCGCCCTGCTTCCTAACCCGCAGAACCTCATGCTCGTCGGCGCCGCTGCGGGAAGCGCGCTCGCGCTCGCGCTCGTGGCGCGCCGCGCGAGCCGCGTGATCTCGCGCAAGATGGCGCCGCTCGCGGAGGCGGCGGGGCGCGTCGGCGCGGGGGAGCTCGACTTCGCGGTCGGCAGCACCAACGTGCGCGAGGTGAACGACGTCCTCGCCGCGATGGACGCCATGCGGGCCTCCCTCGCCGAGTCGCTCGAGGCCCGCTGGGCTGCGGAGCGGGGGCAGCGCGAGCAGGTGGCGTCGCTCGCCCACGACCTCAAGACGCCGCTTACCGTGCTGCGCGCCAACGCCGACTTCGTGGCGGAGGAGCTGGAAGACGAGAAAGACGCCGACCTCGCGGCCGCCGCGCGCGACATAGCCGGCAGTGTCGAAAGGCTTGACGGCTACGTGCGTCTGCTCATCGAGGCCTCGCGCGGGTCCGGCGGGGCGGAGAGGGCCCCCATGCGGCCGGCCGAGCTCTGCGAGCAGGTTCTCGCCGAGGCCGCCCAGATCGCCCGGGCGCGAGGCGTGACGCTCGACGCAGCCACGGGCCCCGCTGTCGCGGGCACGCCCGAGGCCCCACTCGACCGAACCGCCCTGGCGCGAGCCGCCGCGAACCTCGTGGTCAACGCCGCCGAGCACGCGCGCTCGCGCGTGGCTGTCTCCTGCGACGTCGCGTGCGGGCAGCTCGTCATCGAGGTGGCCGATGACGGACCGGGCTTTTCTCCCGCCGCCCTCGAACACGGCTGTGAGCGCCTCTTCACAGACGACTCCTCCCGCTCCTCGCGCTACGGAGGCCGCCACTACGGGCTCGGCCTCCACGTCGCCTCCGAGGCCGCGAGCGCCCACGGGGGCTCCGTCTCGCTCGCCAACAGCCCATCGGGCGGCGCGGTGGCCACCATCGCGGTCCCCCTGTGCGGGGCCTGACGAATCAGGCCCTCACACTGGCATGCCTCGCAACCAAACGCTTCCCGGATAATTCATGAGGCCGTACTCGTATTCGAGCCTGCCTATCTCTGCGGCAAGCGCCTCCGTCATGTAGAAGGTTTTCGTGCGGCCCGTCGACTTCGCCAGGCGGTCGTACCTGTTCGCGAGGTCCTCGGGGGTTCTCAGGGCTGCGGTGGCGGTTGCCATGATGCACCTCCCGGTTAGATGTAATACGTGTATTACTTTCTATCACATCACCCGAACCCCGCACCGGCGTACGGTCGTATCTGCTTTTTTACCTTACATTTTGTCAACCGGCCCATGCTCGGCTTGTTCAGCCGGATTAAATCAACTGTTAAATCAATCCAGGCCTGTAGGGGGCGGTGGAAATCTTTCGAGGACTGGGGGCGCCGTCCCTGGGTCGGCTCCTCGATGGCCGCGGCTGAATTCCCCTGCCATCGGCTGCGTGGGTTCCGGCACGGGGTTCTGGCGCTGCTCGAACTGGGCGCAAGACTCGGCTGTTGGTCGTACCGGACGGCATACGTTTTGAGACCGGCAAGCTGATGCCGGCTCGAGGACAGCGGCCCGGTGCACCGGGCCGATCGATAGCGGTCTCAGGTTCACAGCGCAGCTTCTCAGGGCTCGCATATATAGGAAGACTTGATTGGCAATCGATTTTAATGAAGTCGGCAGCGCATGTCAGAGTTTTCAACAAATTTAACATGCCACCCTTTATATCCGCACGCGCGTAATTCAACTCATAAGGACCGGCTATCCCTTACCTGTGACACAATCTCAAACGCACAGAACAGAATCATCAGTCCAATCATCGCATAAGAGGCAGCCGAACCTTCAAGCACTATTCCACAAAGAACAATCTCCGCGCCGCCAATAAGAACTGTTATCAGGCGCTCTGCCTTTTTGCTCTCGCCGCTCGCATAAAAAGGCGGCAAAGCGCACAAGATCACATATAGCCCGGGAAGGGAATACAGGATCGATAGTCCAAGCCCCCCATCAACCGCAGTGTTTTGCGTAAGAATCAACTGAACCCAAACGGCAATTATCACTGAGCAGGTTGTCGATAAAAGATGACTAGCAATATAGCACGCAACAAAGTCCCGTCGCATTCGAACAGAGAAATCCGCGAACTCTCTTCGCCGCGTGGAAACAATAAGGTACACAGAAATTGCAATAGAACCAATCAGAGAAAACAGCGGAACAACCAGCAATTCAAGCTTATTACCCCATCGATCAACCATACCCCCACTCCAATGAGCGGGAATTGTATCAGGGAGGACTGACCAAGCCGCCCATAGAATCAGAAATGGAAGAATAGAGAGGATGAAAGATGATAACACTGCAGTAATTTTTTTTGAGGCTCTCATCGATTCCGCATCTCCTTGCGCGCCCACATTCCACTCCGCCTTAAATCAAGTATACGTTTTGAGACCGGCAAGCTGTTGCCGGCTCGAGGACAGCGGCCCGGTGCACCGGGCCGATCGATAGAGGTCTCAGGTTCACAGCGCAGCTTCTCAGGACTCGCATATATAGGAAGACTTGATCGGCAATCGATTTTAATGAAGTCGACAGCGCATGTCAGAGCTTTCAAAAAACCGCAGGTAAATCCGTGTACCAAAAATTGGTACACGGATTTACCTGCGATGTTCATGCTTGGTCAATAGCCCGTCAAGCGATATATTCATTATTTTAATGCGCGCGCCTGAGCTTTTGGCTGAAGTGGCAGTCCGACCGCCGGCAGGCGGCCACGCTATGTCCAAAGGCCACGCCTACTCCCAGTGCCCGGCTACGTCGACGACCCAGTGCTGCCCGTCGAGTTCCTGCCGCAGAGCTACATCAGGGACGTCTTATTGGGGGACGACCACATGGAACCCCGGGAGATCAAGCTGTACGGCTGATCCATCCGTCAACAACATGTCAAAGCCCCAAAACCCAACAGGATCGCGAACGAGGGGATGAATTGACCGCCCGGGTATTTGCGCCCGGGCGGTCAATTTTATCAACCATGGGTGCGATTCTGTGAGGCCATTTTTCTGGCATCCGCCGTTTGCTCCGGTCTCAACGCACCCATCGACCGTTCAGTAATCTTTGCGAACGCGACCACGTGCGCATTTGTCGAACAATCAAATGTCCGACAATGTCTGACGGAGCTGTCAGATATTCACGCACGAACAGGCGAGCTTCGCGAGCGATTGTAGGCAACTAGTAGCCCCAGCTGCGTCTTTGGCGCAGGTTCGACGTCTGACATCTTGAATGTCTAACGTTGAACGAAGCTGGTTGATAACAAGCAGGTGGAATAAACATGGAGCCCGACACCTCTCGCGCAATCGGCGCGCGGCAAGGGTCTGGCCCATCTCATATGTTGCCAACGCTAACGGTGAACCTGAGCGCCCGGGCACATTCTTTGTTGGCTGAAACCGGCATAGCAACTAGCGGAAGGCATCATCGAAGGAGTGTGCTGGAAAGCACCCGTCTCCTTAACTGTTAGAAATGCAAGTTAATAATCTATGTGGTCAATATAATACCGTTGAACCCGCGTATCGATACCGCTCAGCCATTCGCCTCGCCCCCGTCGCACGTATCTTCATCCGGT
>UQKV01000042.1 GCA_900541665.1 uncultured Collinsella sp. | reverse complement strand
CTTTTAGCTGGTTCGAATGGTCGCACCAATCATACCAGTCAAAAAAGCCCCGTCCAAAAGACAACTTAGCCAAGGACACGGGCCATACGCGTCTTGAACTCGGACAGGAAGCGCGGAGCATCCACGGTCAGTGCCACAAGCGCGCTCTTGTCCGGATCGGACAGGCGGCGCTCATCGCAGATGGTGCGACCGCGGTACTCGCCCAGCAGATCAACACGCAGGTTGCAGCCGAGCGCACCTACGAGCGTGGGGTCGATCGCCACGGCAACGGCCAGCGGATCGTGCAGCGCACAACCACCCAGGTAGGGTGCGTTCATCTCGTACGAGCCAATGTAGTGCTCGACCATGCTCGCAAATGCGCAGCCCGCCATGGTGCCCGAGCCCGTCCAGCCGGCAATGTCGCGGCGTGTGAGCACCACGCGATGCGTCACGTCCAGACCCACCATGGTGAGCTTACGGCCCGAGCGCAGCACCGCGTCGGCTGCCTCGGGGTCGCTCGCCATGTTGGCCTCGGCGCCCGCGCTCACGTTACCGGGCACGGTAAGGGCGCCGCCCATCACGACCACGCGGCCGATGGACATCATCGCCGCCGCATCGCGCTCCAGGGCGAGCGCCAGGTTGGAGAGCGGGCCAGTCGCTACGTAGACCAGATCGGGACCATAGGTGCGCGCGGCATCAATCAGATAATCGACCGCAGCGTTGCCGTCGGCCGAGGTCGCCCCCACCGGCTCGTACGGCGACGCGGGCACGCTCGCGCCGCCGATGCCGTTCTTGCCGTGAATGAGCGCGGTGGACGCCGGCGGCGTATAGGGCTCAGTCGCCTGCAGAGGACGGTCGGCACCCAGGTACACCGGAACCTCGGGGCGACCCAGCAGATCGAGCACCGCCAGGCAGTTGTGCGCCGATTGCTCGACGCGCACGTTGCCAAAGCACGTGGTGATGCCCACGAGCTCCACCTCGGGGCTCGCGATGGCATAGGCCAGCGCCATCGCATCGTCCACACCCATATCCAGATCAAGGATCAGCTTCTTGATTGCCATTGTTCTACTCCGCTTCTCCGTCTTTATCGTTTAACCAAACCAATGTTCAACTTCGGCGCGCGTGGGAATCGATTGCTGAGCGCCCAGGCGCGACACCGTCACTGCCGAGGCGCGAGCGCCCGCGGCCATGCACTCAAAGAGCGGCAAGCCCTCTAGGCGAGCCGCCGCCAACGCGCCGATAAACGTATCGCCGGCGGCCGTGGTATCGACTACCGCACTCGAAAGTGCCGGCATGCGCAGCAGCTCACCGCCATCGCCGAGCGTAACCGAGCCGGCACCGCCCAACGTGATGACCGCAGCTCCGGCACCCCTAGCGAGCAGGGCGTTGAGCGCCGCGACGCAGCTTGCATCGTCCGCGGGCAAGATTCCCGTCAGAACCTGGCACTCGGTCTCGTTGGGACAGACCAGGTCGACCGCAGGCCAGACCTCCGCAGGCAGCTCGCAGGCGGGCGCTGGATTAAAGACCGTATAGAACCCCAGCTCGTGAGCGCAAACAAGCGCCTCGGCCGTCGCCGCAAGGTCACATTCGCCCTGGGCGATAAAGACGCTTCCGGTAGCCGGGGTAATCTCGCTGGCGTCGCCGTCGAGCTCATGGGCCACCAGACGCCTCAACGCGCAGGCAACGTCCGCACCCGCAAGCGCATGGTTGGCGCCCGGTGACAGTATGATGCGGTTGTCGCCCTCGCAGCGAATGATGGTCGCCGTTCCCGTCTCCACGTCATCGCGATGCACTACAAAGTCACAGTCCACGCCGGCGTCTTGGAGCCCCACCACGAGCGACGCGCCGAACGCGTCGCGACCGACCGCGCCGATCATGTGCGTGCACGCGCCCATACGCGCGGCAGCTACGGCCTGATTGGCGCCCTTGCCGCCGGCGTTGGTGATAAACCCGCTGCCGCCGACGGTCTCGCCCGCACGCGGTATGCGCTCGCACGCCACCGAAAGGTCCATGTTCATGCTGCCGAACACCGCAACGATGCCGCGATCTGCCATGGAAACCTCCTCATCTGCGGGCCTTATGCCCACCGCCGGCCGTCGATCGTGCACTCTCGCACCCCCTATAACTTTAGTTCACTTTGATGTGGACGCGCGCTTGAGCTTGCGCCAGCAGCAAGCATTCACAGGAGCAGGCAGCTACAATGAAGGCGTGCTGATTATTCTCGTCATTGGATGATGTTTTATGGAACAACTCTCGCAATCGGGCTCGCGCGGCCGACGCCGCACGGGCAACGAGCCGGCGCCGCACGAACGCGTGAAGGGCGAACGCCGCGCCAACGAACCGCGACGCACCGCGAGCCCCCATCGCGCTTCTGCCAACAACGCGGGCCGCGCCAACACTCCCGCCGCGGAGCAAACGTCTGCTCGCCCCAAGTCCCGCTACATCCCTGCACTCGACGGTCTGCGTACGCTCGCCGTCGTCGCGGTGGTGCTCTATCACCTTAACCTCACGTGGGCTCAGGGCGGCCTGCTTGGCGTCACGATCTTCTTTGTGCTTTCGGGCTATCTGATCACGCGCTTGCTGCTCAACGAAGTCGCTAAGACCGGACGCATCGACCTCAAGAGCTTCTGGATTCGCCGCATCCGTCGCCTGGTCCCCGCCGTGGTAACGGTAGTGTTTGTAACCTGCGCGCTGTGCACTATCTTTAACCACGTGATGCTCACCAAGATGCGCCCCGACATCCTGCCGTCGCTGCTGTTCTTCAACAACTGGTGGCAGATTGCCCAAAACGTCTCGTACTTCAATGCTCTGGGCGATCCCTCGCCGCTCACGCACTTTTGGTCGCTTGCCATCGAGGAACAGTTCTACCTGATTTGGCCGCCACTGTTGTTTGCCATGGTATCCATGCATGTGAGCAAGCCCAACACGCGCCGTGTGGTCCTGGGACTCGCAGCGGTATCCGCCCTTGCCATGATGGTGCTCTACAACCCTGCCGCCGACCCCAGCCGCGTGTACTACGGCACCGACACCCGCGTGTTCTCGCTGCTGCTGGGCGCCTGGATGGCCTTTATCCCCGATCGCGACCTGGCGCCGGTGCGTCTCGCTCATCGTTTGGGGTTCAATCGCCTGGCTGGCGCCGCCAAGCACGGCAAGAACGCCGAGGGCAAGCCTGGCGAGAAGGCCGACGAATCAGCCGAGACCGCCCCGGCACAGCCGAGCGCCCTCGTGCGCTTTTGGTCCTCGCCCGCATCCATCGATGTGCTGGGCGTCGTGGGTCTGGTTGGCCTTGCCGCCATGGTCGCGCTCACCAACGGCTACACTGCGTTCCAGTATCGCGGAGGCACGCTGCTGTGCTCAATCCTCACGCTCATGGTTATTGCCGCCTGCGTGCAGCCCCAGGGAATGGTTGCCCGCGCGCTGTCCGCCGAGCCGCTCGTGTGGATTGGCAAGCGCTCGTACAGCATCTACCTGTGGCACTATCCGCTGCTGTTGCTCATGAACCCGGTCGCCAACATCAACGATACGCCCTGGTGGCAATACATTTTGCAGGTGCTGCTGGTGGTCGCCGTAGCCGAGTGCTCCTATCGCTTTATCGAGACGCCGTTTAGAAAGGGCGCCTTTGGGCGCACCGTATCCGAGTTCCGCGACGGCACCGCCACGCCCGCCAACTGGGTGCGCGCGCACGTCCCTGTCTGCGCAGCCTGCGCTGTCGTGTTGGTCGTTGCACTGGGCGGCCTGATCTTTGTGCCCGAGACGTCTGCACTGAGCGGCGAGGGCGCCGAAGTTCTGAACAAGGAAGCCAAGAACACCGCGCCAACGGACCAACAGGCAGCCGACGACACCGACAAGGACAACGACGGCTTCCCCGATGGCTCCTACGATCTGCTTATGATTGGCGACTCCGTGTCGCTGCGTGCCGTAGACACCTTTGACGGCGTGTTCCCGCACAGCCACATCGATGCCGAAAAGGGCCGCCAGTTCGATGCGGGCCGTGCGACATTTGAAGGCTATATCCAGCAGAACCTTGCCGGCAAGATCGTGGTCTTTGCCCTGGGCACCAACGGCTTGGTAACCGACGACCAGATCGACGCCATCATGGCCGATGCAGGAGATAAGCGTATTGTGGTGTTTGTGAACACGCGCAGCCCGCAGCCGTGGGTTGGCTCTACCAACCAGGCCATCGCCAACGCCGCTACGCGCTACAAGAACGTACGCGTTATCGACTGGTACGGATACAGTGCCAACCGCAACGACCTGTTCGATGGCGATGGCACGCACCTATCGACCACTGGCGTGACTGAGTACCTCAACTTGATCCACGATGCCGTCAAGAAGGACCTGCCCGTGCATCCCGAGGACCACGTCAACGATCCGCAGCCAGCAGCCGTCAAGTCTGCCACCGACGCGCTCGTCAATGCGCTCGCTCTCAAGCCGCACAAGCTGGGCACCGACAAGTAACCTGCAGCAAACAACCCAAAATCACTCTTTTCGAGCCGGCTCCAAGAGGTCGTGGGCAAAAAAGCAGGCCGCAGCCCATGGCGGCGGCCTGCTTGGAGTCCAAAAGAGGCGCTAAGCGCTGTAGCCCATCGCCTGCAGGACAAACATGACGACCGTGAGCACCGTAATCACACCGATAGTCGCCCAAGTGAGCACGTTCCACACGCGGCCGTTGCGGTTGGCACCCATAATGTGACGGTCGGCGGCGATAACCACCTGGAACACCAGAACCACGGGCAGCAGCACGCCATTGATGACCTGCGAGGTCATCATAATCTGGAACAGATCGACGCCGGGCATAAGTACCAGCACGGCAGAGATACCGATGATGGCCGTAATGATGCCGCGATAGACCGGGGCCTCGTCCCAGCTGCGGTCGGCACCGCGCTCCCAGCCAAATGCCTCGCAGATAGCGCTCGACGTAACGCCCGGCAGCACGCAGGCAGCCAAGAAGCTCGCCGCGACCAGGCCCGAGGCAAACAGTACCGTGGACCACTGACCCGCAATAGGCTCCAGCGCGCGGGCGGCATCGGCAGCATCGCTAATCTGAATACCCGCCGGGAACAACACCGTACCGGTCGTGATGATAATAAAGCCGGCAATGACATCGGCAGCAAGCGAGCCGCTCACGGTATCGATGCGCTGCAGCACGATATCGTCCTCGCCCGCGTTCTTATCGACCACGTTGTTCTGCGCCAAGAAAATCATCCACGGCGCGATGGTGGTACCGATCGTTGCGACCACGAGCGACACGTAGCTGGGGTCATTTTGAATGTTAGGCACGACCAAGTCGACCGCGACCTCACCCCAGTTGGGGCCAGCCATAAACGCGGCGACAATATAGGTCACGAACACGCAGCTCACCAGCAGCAGAATCTTCTCGATGCGCTGGAAACTACCCGACATGGTAAGCATCCACACCAGCAGCGCCACCAACGGCACCGAGATGCTCGCCGGCACGCCAAAAAGAGCAAGGCCGCTGGCGATGCCCGCAAACTCCGAAATGGTCACAGCCGTGTTGGCGATCAACAGCGCCGCCATAGCAAGTACACTCTTGCGCACGCCAAAGCGCTCGCGAATGAGCGATGCCAGGCCCTTGCCCGTGACGCAGCCGCAGCGCGCCGCGGTCTCCTGCGTCACGATGAGCAGCACAGTCATGACGGGAAGCATCCAGAGCATCTTGTAGCCATAGCTGGCGCCCGCGCTGGAATACGTTGCAATGCCGCCGGCGTCATTGCCCGAAAGCGCCGCCAGCAGACCGGGACCCATAGCGCCAAAGATGGCCGCGATGGTCAACTTTTGCTTGGTACCCGACTTTTGCTTGGTATTTTGCACGCGACCACCTAACCCATGACCGACATGGTGAGCAGCACCGCAGCAGCGCAGTACGCAACACACGAGATCATGACGGCGATGACGTTCATGGCGGTACCCGACGTGTTGAGGTCATGCTCGTCACGCCAGAACAGCACCATCAGGTAAATCACGGCGCTCATATTGCCAACCAGGCAAATGATAGCAGCGATATTAAAGCACCCGGTAAAGAGTTGCTCCTCAAACATGGGCGCATCGAGGAACGCAGCGGTGCGCACCAGCTGGGCGCACAGATAGGTCACGAGCGACAGAATCAGGCCCATGCCCGTGCTCTGGAAGAAGAATCCCAGATACGGCTTGGGCTCGTCGTCGTGACCGTCATACTCCAGGAAGTAGTTCTTGACGAACGACACCATGCGCGAGGCCGCCAACAGCACGAGCGGCATGGCGCACATGGGGAACACCACCAGATGCGCGGAGCCGAGCGCCGTCCCCAGCACCGTTGCCATGATGCACGAGGCAATGCCCCATACAACAACCCAATACTGGCGGTGCACAAACCAGCTGAGCACATTCGTCGAGTCGTCCGACGCGCTATCGCCCGAGCCGACGCCTGCGATCTGCAGGTCCTCCTGGTGCTCCTCGGCGATAACGTCCATGGCGTCGTCAAAGGTCACGATACCCAGGATGTGGCGGTTCTCGTCGCAGACAGGGATGGCAACCAGGTCGTACTTGGTCATCTCGTCCGTTACGTCTTCCTGGTCCTCGTCGGGCGACACATAGACCAGGTCGCGATAGGCCAGCTGACCCAGCGTGGCGTCGCGGTCGGCTACGATCAGCGTGCGCAGCGAAAGCACGCCGGTCAGCATGCCGCTCGGATCCTCGGTATAGACGTAGTAGACGCTCTCGAAGTCCTCGTCGAGCTCGCGAATCGCCTCGATGGCGTCACCGACCGTCGCCGTGGCGGGCAGGGAGACAAACTCCGAGGTCATGATACGGCCGGCGGTGTTGTCCTCATAGCCCAGCAGGTTACGAATCGCCTTCTCCTCCTTGACGCCCATCAGGCGCAGGAGCTTCTCGGCCTTCTCATAATCAAGCTCGTCGATCAGGTCGGCTGCATCGTCCGGGTCCATCATGGCCAGCATCGACGATGCGTCCGTGTCGGACAGACCCTCGAGCATCTCGGTCATAAGCTCGTCGTCATCGAACTCCGAGATGGCCTCGGCGGCCTGGGCGGTGTCGAGCTGCGCGAACACCTGTGCACGCAGGCGCGGGTCGAGCTGCTCGATAATGTCGGCGATGTCAGCAGGATGTAGCTCGCCAAGCGTCTTGTGCGACACCGAGAGTTGAATGTTCTTGGTCGAGCGGTCGAGCAGGTCCATGTAGGACCAAGCGATGATATCCTCACTGAGCGGCTTGCCCAGGTGCTTCATAAAGCCTTCGACGATATGCTCGAGCGCGGGGCTGATGGCGCGTAGCAGACCGCGAGCACCGACCTCGGCGCCCAGCAGGCGCAGCTGGTTTTCGCCCGACATGGAAAACTTGATATCGTTTACGCGCACGACCTTCATGCCCTGCGTGTCGACAATCTGTTTGTTGAGCACGTCGCGGGCAAGCAAGAGTTCGGTCGGCTGCAGGTACGAAAAACGGATTTCGGTGGCCGGCGACTTAAGGTGTACACCCGTCTCGTCGATACGGTCGACCCATTTGCGCCAGCTGATCATAAACGGTGTCTTGCCGGGACCACGGAACGCGAGCGACGTCACGTGTGGAAAAACTTCGCCGGTAGCAATACCAAAATCGTTGACCACACCGAGCTTTTCGCCGTCAACGTCCAAGACCGGCAATTTGAGCATCTCACTCAGATAATTCAATGGTGCTCCCCATCATTATTCCTCCGGACGCAGCCGCGCGTGCGGCGTCCGGGGGTTTCTGGATATGTATACGCATGCGCGGGCGGTACGCCGCTCGACGCTTACACCCCGTGCATGCGCAAAAAGCACCTGCATGGGGTCATCGACTGTATGGTCGAGGTTTGGATTTCACCTGTAACCTTTCTCTTGACCCTCATTAACCGCAGTAACTATAGCATCAGCATCGCCCTGCGGCATCGAATTTATGCGCTGCACATTGCAGGCATACCAAACGCTGACGTATCCGTGACATAGTCATTGGGGACGTTCTTAAATGACTACCCAATAACTACTCTGTGGTGTCGTTGTCCTCGGCAAGTTGGGGGAACACGGCGCCCTTGGGCATGGTGACCTTCGTCAGCGAGGTGAGCTTCTTGCTCAGCGACGTGTCCGTCTTGACCAGGTCGCTGAGCGTCACGATCTTGTAGCCGTCGGCAATGAGGCCGTCGATAATCTGTGGCAGCGCCTCGAGTGTCTGCTCGGCGCATTCGTCTCTATCGGTGAGCAGCACGATGTTGCCCGGCGTAACCGAATCGAGCACCGTCGAGACCTGCTCGTCGGCACCGTTGAGCAGCCAGTCGCCCGAGTCGATATTCCACGAGACCACGGCGGAGACCAGATCCATCGCATCAATCCAGTTTTGCTCGTCAAAGGCAGCGTAGGGAGCACGCAGCAGCATCGTCTTCACGCCGGTCGCGGACTTGATCGCCTCGGTGCCCTTCGAAACCTGCTCGCGTACCGCCTCACGGTCCTGACCCTTGAGCGAATCGTCGCTGTAGCTGTTGGATCCGATCTCGCACCCGGCATCGACAATCGCCTTGGCCGTGGCAGGTGAGGCCTCGGCCGCATCGCCCGAAAGGAAGAACGTCGCGGTGACGCCCTTTTCCTTGAGCACCTGCAAGATCTGTTTGGTGGCGCCGCTCGGACCCTCATCAAACGTCAGCGCCACGTACTTTTCGTTGCCCTTGGGCGCCACGCTGGCGCACGCAACGACGCAATCGGTGGCGGGCACAACCTCGCCGCGGTCCTGCGTCTTGCCCGACTGCTCACCAACCCACACCTCGGAGCGGCCCTGGACACCCCACGTCTGCACATACTCGATAGCGCCCGTGCCCTCGACCTTGAGCTTAGGCTCGATAACCGTAGCCTGAACCTCGTGCTTCTCGTAGGTGTTACGGCCATCCTTGACCGTCACCTTCTCGCCGCCCTCAAGTTCGCGGCTATCCCATTTGCCCTGCTTCACGCGCTTGCCGTCGACCTTCACCGACAGCTTTTCGCCCCCATGGCGCTTGAGCACGCTGTCATCGACGGCCAGCAGGTCGCCTGCGTCGTAAGTGTCAGTCAGCTCCTGGTCGTCGATGAGATTCTGCAGCGTAGAACCCACGCGCACCGCGGTCTTCTGGCCGTTGAGCTCCACGTCCACACTGCGGTTGACGTAGCCCACGACGGCGGCGATAAACAGCACGAGCGCACAGCCCACGGCAATGAGCGCGTATGGCAGGCGAGACGAACGACGGGGTGTGCGGCTGTTGCCGATGCGCGCGCTGCGATCGCTAAAGCCGCGGCTATGGTTGAGGTACATCGCGCCGGGCTTACGGTGACGCTTGCGCTGACCGCTGGGCAGCTGCCCCAGGTCGCGGCGCGCCGTCGGACGCGCACCCGAACGCCCGTTTAAGTTGGATCCGTTTTGGCGCATGTGCCCTCCCCCATAAACACAGCAAGCCGGAGCAACAGGTCTCCGGCTTGCCTCCCATCATTTGGTACGTCGCTATTTTGTAGCTTTTGACGAGCCGCCGCTCGCCTTTTGGTATTCGTCCTTAAAGGCCTTGAACATGCCGCGCGTCTTGCCGAGCTGCTTGCCCAGTGCGCGACTGCCTTTGTCAACGGCAACCGATCCCTTGTCGTCGAGCACCTTGGCGCCCTTTTTGACCTTGTCGCCCACCACGACACTGGCCTCGGCGGCCTTGGCAGCCGCACCGCCCGAATACCCGAGCGACTTGACCTCGTCCGAGACGACCATCGCGCCGTTCTCGTAGCCGCGCAGCATCGTCGGCGGCACCTGCGTGTCACCAACCAAAACACTCGAAGCAGCACCGGCGGTCACATAGAATGCCTGCACGATGCCCGAGCGTGGCTTGAACTCAACATCCGAGCAATAACCGACGGCGTCGCCCGATTCCGTGCGCACGTCCATACCGACCCAGATGATGCAATCGTCCAGGTTGATGTCGAGGCGCCTGGCGGCAGCGGCATCGTACGTGTCCTTGACGTCATCGACCGCAATGGCGCCCTCGTAGACACCAATGGCGTCGAGCGCTACGAATCGATCGGGGCGCTCGATCATGCCCGCGATATCGGACTGGCGGACCATAAAGCCGACCACGCGCGTACCGCCCGGGGTAAAGACCGGAAAGTGAATCTTTCCGAGCTTTTTAGGGCTGCGCGGCGTGCCGTCCTTTTTGGTGCGCTTGTCCTCGGTAGGCTTGCGATAGATCTTGGCGCCGACAAAATCCCCGGCGCGCATTATGCCTCGGTCGAGGGCTCCGCAGCCTCGGTATCAGCCTCGACGGCGTTCTCGACCACGACGTCGGCGGCAGGCGTCACGTTGCCGCCCGAAATGGCGTCGTTGAGCTGCTCGCGCAGCTGGTCCATGCGCTCGCGGGCCAGATCGACCTTGGCGCGCAGGTCATCGGTCTTGGCGTCGACCATCGGGCCAAAGTCATTCACCGCAGCACGGGCCTCCTCGGCGCTGTGCTCGTAGGTGTCGCGCATATTGTCCCAGGCGTCGTTGGCGATATCGGCAGCCATGGCGCGGGTCTCGGCGCCCGAGCGCGGGGCCAGAGCAACGCCGACAATAGCGCCGGCAGCGGCACCAAAAAGTGCGCCGGAGACAAAGCTGAAAGTCTTACCCATGATCATTCCTCTCCTGCGGGCACGTCGGTGCCCACCGTTTGAATGTTGTCCATTATACCCGCAGCGCATCACTTGCCGCTCCGCTCATCTGCATACGGCAAAGGCGCAGGTACGTGATGGTGATAAACGCGTAGGCCTACTCCTGGGGCATAGCCGGCATGGCCACCGTGGCACCCGGGTCCTCGCCGGCGCCGTCCACGAGCGGCAGGCCGCCCTCATGCGCAGGTCCTGCCGGAACCGTCGCAGCACCGCCAAAGACGGCAGCGGAAGCCTCGTGGTTCTCGGCAACCGCGCCCTCGGTATCAATCGCCACCTGGGGCTCGTCGTCAAAGTTGGGGACACCCTGGGGCTCGGTGGGAACAGGCTCAGCGGTCGCATCGGCAACGGGCTCGGCGTCGGCCGGCGGCACATCGCCCTCGTCAGCGCCCTCGGCCTCGGCAGCATCTTCGCCGTTCGCAGCGGCGACGGCCTCGTGAGGATCCTTGCCCTCGGCCTCGGCGCGCATGCCCAGCACCAGGTTGCGCAGGCCCGCGACCGTACCTTCCACGTCGGGGGCAGGCTGGTCGGCGTGCAGGTACGCCCAGTCCATCATAAAGGTGGCCGAAGACAGCGCACCGATGGCCAGCGCGTCGTCGGGGCACGAAAGCTCAACCTCAAAAACGCGCTCGTCGTGCTCGCTTACGCGCGTGCGGCCGCACGAGATGCTGCCGGCAAGCCCGGTCTCGTTCATGAGCTCGACCGTCACGTGCTCCAGCAGATGGCAGAGCTCGGTCTGACCCATGCAGTCCTGGAACTCGCGGCCGGAATCGCCCAGGCACAGGTGCTTGGCAATCGCGGGCACCAGGTAGTACACGCGCGCCGTAGCCTCGATGTCCTCCGAGGTCATGAGCGGCATGCCGGGGTTCACCAGCACATGCGCGCAGATCTTGTCCTCGCTGACGGTGACCTTAAGGATGTTGAACAGGCCTGCCATAACTCTCCCCTACTCTTCCTTGTCCTACTCGTCGCCGTCGTGCGGATTCGCGGAACCCGCACCCGACGTCGTCGGCTCGTCTACCGAAGACTCGGAATCCTTCTTATCGGTTTCGGCCGGAGCGATCACGCGAATGAGCGAGATGCGCTGGCCACGCATCGACTGCACTTTAAACTTGTACCCCGCAACCTCAAACACCTCTCCGATGTCGGGCACCGAGTCGCAAAGCTCCAAAATCCAGCCGGCGATGGTCTCATAATCATCGCTTTCCTCGAGCGGCCAACCAAGCTCAATCGCGTCATCGCACGAAAAACGCCCATCAACGAGCCACTCGCGGCGCGAAAGGCGCGTGAGATACTTGTTGTCGGGGTCGAACTCGTCCTCGATCTCGCCGACGATCTCCTCGACGATGTCCTCGATGGTGATGATGCCGGCCGTGCCGCCGTACTCGTCCACGACCACCACGATCTGGTCGTGCGAGGTCTGCATCTCGGACAGCAGCGGCAGGATGTCCTTGGTGTCGGGCACAAAGGTGGCGTCGCGCAAAAAGCCGGCGATGGGCTGGTCGCCCTTGCCGTCGAGCGCGGGCTGAATCAGGTCCTTGATGTGCGCGATGCCGGCGACGTTGTCGGGATCCTCGTGATAGACGGGGATGCGGCTAAAGCCGGTCTGGCGCATGGTGGACAGCACGTCGGCGACCGTCTCGTCGTCCTCGCACATGGTGGTGTCCACGCGCGGCACCATGACCTCGCGGGCAACGGTGTCGCCCAGGTCGAAGATCTCGTGGATCATGCGCTTTTCCTCGTCGAGCAGGTCGTCCTGCTCCGAGACCATGTACTTGATCTCTTCTTCCGAGACGTTCTGGCGGTCGTCGGCACTCTTGATGCGCAGGATGCGGGCCAGGCCATCGGAGCAAGCACCGGTCAGCCACACGAGCGGACGGGCGATCTTTTGGAAAAACGACAACGTCCCCACAACCTGCTTGGACACGCCTTCGGCGTTGGACAGGCCGATGCGCTTGGGCACAAGCTCGCCGATCACAATGGACACGAAGGCGACCGCGACGGTGATGATGACCGGCGCCAGGCCGCGTGCGATGGCGGAAAGCGGCGCGATGCCAAAGCTCATGAGCCACGTGGCGAGCGGGTCGGACAGACTCGTCGAGGCGACGGCGGACGAGGCGAAGCCCACGAGCGTGATGGCGACCTGGATGGTGGCGAGCAGCTGGTCGGAGTCGGCAGCCAGCTTAATGGCACGCTCGGCGCGCTTGTCGCCTTCCTCGGCCTCGTGCTCCAGCACGGCGCGCTTGGCCGTGGTGAGCGCCATCTCGGACATAGAGAAGTAGCCGTTGATGAGGGTCAAAACGAGGGTGGTGATAAGGGAGATGGTTATGTCCATCGGGAGTTTCTCGAACCTCCAAGATTCGGGACGTCGGATTAAAACGTTGACGGCGGATACGGCAATTGCGCCGGCGCCCAAACAAGGACGCGGGCGCGCAGGCGTGGTCGCTAGATTACGAAGAGGATCACCGCCATGAACTGGAAGATACTGCCGGCGAGCACCCACAAGTGAAACACACTGTGCAGGTAGCGCACGTTTTTGGCGATATAGAACGGCACGCCCGCGGTGTAGCACACGCCGCCGACGGCGAGCAGGGCAAGTGCCACGGGGTTGAGCAGCGCCACAAGTTCGGGCAGCTTAAAAACAACGAGCCAGCCCATCAGCAGGTAAACCAGGCCGCTTACCCAGTGCGGTTGACGCTCGCGCATAAAGCACTCGAGGGCGATGCCGATAATGGCGATGGCCCATACGGCAAAGAACAGCGCAGGGCCGCCGTCGTTTGCGAGCGTGATAAGGCAAAACGGCGTATAGCTGCCCGCAATGAGCAGGTAGATGCAGCTGTGGTCGATGATGCGAAACACGCGCTTGGCGCGCGCGGGCTGAATCGCGTGGTAGAGCGTGGAGGCTAGGTATTCGAGGATAATGCTGACGCCATAGACAATTGCCGCGGCCATGTGGGCCGGGCCTCCGCCGCGCAGGGCGGCGAATACGATCAGGAGCACCAGGCCCGCGATACCCAGCAGGCAGCCGACACCATGGGTGACGGAGTTCATGATCTCCTCGCCCACCGTGTAGTGTGGAACGGCCGCGGTCTTGGGTCGCGGCTTAGAACTGTCGCTCGAATCGGACATGCCGGTTACATCCTCCAACGTAAAGAGTTCTCAACACTATATCAAAGCGTCTAGGTACGTGCGAAATTTGCACCATACGTGACCCTTTGTTTACCCATTCTTTGCCTGTTGACGCATCAACGGCGAACGTCCATAATGCGCTTGCATTAAATGTTGATGTATTAACATCTTATAGGAAAGCTTCTTATGTCTCAAAACGCACGTTCCCATCGAAAGCTCAAGATAGCCGGCGTCGTTGCGCTGGTGCTCGTTGTCGCGCTGCTGGGGTTTGCCGGCAACTTCTTGTTCGACTTTGCCCTGAATCCCCAAGCGCCCTACACCATGAAGATGATGCAGGACGGCAAGGACGCCGAAAAGGGCGAGCAGATGGACGCCGAGGAGGGCGAGGCACGGGCGTGGTTTAAGGAAAACCGCGAGAGCAGCAGCCTCACCGCGGACGACGGGACCGAGCTTGCCGCCTGGTATTTTGCTGCGTCGGAGAGCACACACGACTACGCCGTCTGCCTGCATGGATATACCAACGAGCCCATCGGTATGGCCCGATACGTCAAGCGATTCCACGACCGCGGCATGAACGTACTCGCACCCGCCGCCCGCGCTCACGAGCGCTCCGGCGGCGACTATATCGGCATGGGCTGGCCCGAGCGCCTCGACATCGTCGCATGGATCGAGCAAATCGTTCAGGCTGACCCCGAGGCGCGCATCCTGGTCTTTGGCGAGTCGATGGGTGCGGCAACCGCCATGAACGTCGCAGGGGAATCTCTGCCCGCAAACGTGAAATGCATTATCGAGGACTGCGGTTATACGAGTGTTTGGGACGAGTTTTCTCTGCAGCTCAAGGACGTGTTCGGCCTGCCCAGCTTTCCCTTGCTCGATGTAGCAAACCTGGTATGCAACGTGCGCGCGGGCTACGACTTTCATAAGGCGAGCAGCGTGGAACAGCTCAAGCGCGCGACGGTTCCCATGCTGTTTATCCACGGTGACCAAGACACCTTTGTGCCGTACAGCATGCTCGACCAAAACTACGACGCGTGCGCCAGCAAGGTCAAGCAAAAGCTCACCGTCCATGGCGCCACCCACGCCAAGAGCGCGCAGGTCGACCCCGAACTCTACTGGAACACGGTCGACAACTTCCTCGACGAGTATTTTTAGGCAAATAGGACGGTTTACCAGTCTATCTGACCCCTTAGCACTTCCAAAAAGCCGCCCGCGGGCACTGTGCTCACGGGCGGCTTTTGCTAACGCTGCGCTACAAAAACGCTTGATTTGTCCAATAGCTAGACGCTACTTGACCTCGATGAGCTCGTACTTGCTCGTGCCCAGGCCGATCTTCTCGGCATGCGCGATGCACACGCGCCAGTCGGTGTCGGGATGCGTGATGCAGAAGGGATCCTTGGCCTGCTCGCCCTCCAGATGCTCGTGGTTGTGCTCCATCTTGGCCGCGCTATCGGTGAGCTCGGTGTTGGGCAGCGGCTCGGATGCCATGACGGCATCGGCGCAGGCCTGGTCGATGGCGACCGGGTCGAAGCTCGCGAACATGCCGATGTCGTTGACGATAGGCGTATCGTTTTCGGGATGGCAGTCGCAGTTGGGACTGATGTCCATGGCAAGCGAGATGTGGAAGCTCGGGCGGCCGTCGACAACGGCCTTTGTATACTCGGCGATCTTGCAGTTGAGCACGTCGGCCGCGGCGTCATAGCCGGGCTTGATGCAATCCTGGTTGCATGCCGCAATGCAGCGTCCGCAGCCCACGCAGCGATCGTGGTCGATAGCGGCGACGTGAACCGTGCGGGTATTGCCGTTGGCAAGCTCACGCTCGCGGGTGTCGGTGAACGAGACGGCGTCGTGCGCGCAGATCTTTTCGCAGGCACGGCAGCCAACGCAGTGCTCGGTCGAGACGTTCGGCTTGCCGGCGGCATGCTGCTCCATCTTGCCGGCACGGCTGCCGCCTCCCATGCCCAGGTTCTTCATGGCGCCGCCAAAGCCGGCCTGCTCATGGCCCTTAAAGTGCGTGAGGCTGATCACGATATCGGCATCCATGAGCGCCTGACCGATCTTGGCCTCGCGCACGTACTCGCCGCCCTCGACCGGGACGAGCGCCTCGTCGGTGCCCTTGAGGCCGTCGGCGATGATGATCTGGCAGCCCGTGGCATACGGGGTAAAACCGTTCTGATAAGCGGTATCGATGTGCTCGAGCGCGTTTTTGCGGCTACCCACATAGAGCGTATTGCAGTCGGTGAGGAAGGGCTTGCCGCCCAGCTCCTTCACGACATCTGCGACGGCGCGGGCGTAGTTGGGGCGCAAAAAGCTCAGATTGCCCAGCTCGCCAAAGTGAATCTTGATGGCGACGAACTTGTTCTCAAAGTCGATCTGCTCGATACCGGCGTGACGGATGAGGCGCTTGAGCTTGTCGAGCTGGCTCTCGCGAGCATGCGTGCGCAGGTTGGTGAAGTACACCTTGGCGGGTGCTGCGGGTGCAGTTGCGGTCATAGATCTATCCCCTCGGTCTATATGGCGTTACAGACATAGAGGATGGTACCAGTTAAAGCAGAGTTAAAGTCAAGTACGGCACCTAGTCATTGGGGACGCTCTTAAATGACTAATCGCAAGGGACACTCCTTCACCGCCCGGCAGTTGGAGACAGTTCCCAAGTGCCGGCAGGAAAGGAACGTCCCCGAAGGCCGGCATATAGGGACCGTCCTTGCCAACCCGACCGGTAGACCGGCGAATCATCGGCATCTGGTAAGTGGGGCGCGCCGTCACGTTTGTGGCGGCGCGCCTTGGTTTGGTGGCGCGTTCTGGCGTGGCCACAATCTGGTTTGATGGCGTGCCCTGGCGTGACGGAGCGTCCTGGCGTGGACCGCTAGCCCTTTCGCGCGACCAGATGCGCGCGGAATCCCTTCTGCGCCTCGAGCTTGAGCGGGGTGAGCCCGGATTCCTCGACGAGCGCGCGTAGCTCGGACAGCTTGAGGATGCGCACGTCGCCATGGCCCAAGAGGCGTGCCAGCGGTAGCTCGATGTTGTTCATGAGCCAGACCGCGACATCGTTCGAGGTGTAGTCGCGAAGGACCAGTCGCCCGCCGGGCCGAAGGACGCGTGCCACCTCGGCGAAAAACCTCTCCGGATGCGGGTAGTGGTGGAAGCTGTTGGAGCAGAGCACGGCGTCGAAGCTCCGGGGCTCGAAGGGCAGCGTCTCCGCGTCTCCGACGACAAAGCTGACGTTATCGAGCCGCTTTGCCCGGGCGACGTCGATCATCCCGGGTGTGAGGTCGAGTCCAGTCAAGTGCTTGCTGGGGTACCGGGCGTGGAGCAGTTCTAGGACGGCTCCGGTTCCACAGCCCACGTCGAGCGCGTCCTCGAACGGTTCGAGCTCAAGCTCCTCGAGCATTTGCGGATAGTCGTCCTTGCACATCTCGTAGATGCCGGCATGGCCGGATTCATAGACCTTTGCCGCCTCGGTGAACTCTTTGATGGAGAGCTGCTTGAGCTCCTCTGCCGATTTTGCCATGGGTCTCCTTCTGTTCGGGGAAGTCTGACGTTGCGCGCGTTTGCCCACGTCTTGCCTGGCGGGCAAATAACGCGGGGACACCCTTCCTTCGGTTCGCGCCCCCGCGTGCGGGCGGTTCTCTATTCCTGGACTTTGAGGGCCTCGGCCAGGCTGACGCGCTTGATAGAGCGCGTGTGTAGCAGCGCCACGACCAGGTAGGTCGCAAAGCCAATGCCGACGCATGCAGCCATGGACCAAGCGGGCACGTAGATCTCGATATTGCCGTTGTAGGCGAGCAGCATCGAGCGGAAGATGGCCGTGAGCGAGCCAATAATGACCGGCAGGCTCAGCACGAGCGACGCCGCCACGCACAGTGTGATCGAGCGGATGTACAGATGCGAGATCTCGCTATCGCGATAGCCAAAGACTTTCATGTAGCTGATCGAACGGGAGCTGTGGTCGATCACCGCCTTGGTCAGCAGGTACATAAACAGCAGGAAGATAAACACCGCGAGCCCGATCATCATGCCAATCATTTTGCTCATCATGCCGATGAACTGGTCGCCCACGGCGCGCATGTCGTCGGGCGTGGTGTCGCCGGCAAAGTAGCGCGCGTCAAGGTCGAGCCTCTCGTCGCTCACATAGCCGTTAAAGTAGGCGGCGTCGTTGTCGAACAGCTCGTTAAAGTCGTCGATACTCATATAGATATTCATGTCCGACTTGGAGCCCCAGGCACAGTCCTTGCCCTCGTACTCAAGGGAATAATGCTCGCCCTCGTACTTGTCGCTGAGCGTGACCTTCTGGCCCTCGCTCCAGCCAAACTTATCGAGCAGACCGCCGCCAAAGACGATGCGCCCATCGCCGACGTTGAGATCTTTCCAATAGCGCGAATCGGGCGAGATGCCGTAGACGGAAATCGTCTCCTCGCCATTACCATCGCCGCGGTCGTATTGCAGCTGGTAAACGGCGTATTTCTCGGCCTGTGCGATTGCGCCCGCGCCGTTGTCGGTCGTATTGACCGGGTGAATATCGTCGTTGTCAGTGTCAATCTTGGAGGCTTTGTCGATCAGGTCGATAGCCTCATCGCGGTTGCAGCCGAGGGCATCGGCAAGGTCGTCAAGGCGCGCATAGAGCGCATCCTTCTTGTCCTGGACCTTGGCAAGCGCATCCTGCGCTGCGGCCAGGCTCTCGGCAAACGGAGATGCGGTCGCGGCATCGGCTGCCGTCTGCGCTGTATCGGCCGCGTCGTCAAGCTCGTCATCGGCATCCTGGGCGGCGGTGAGGAGTGCGCCGTCAACCGACTGCAAGCGCTCGAGTGCCGACCACTGCTCGCGCTCCTCGGCAGTGCCCTCGAGCTCCAGCGGCGCCTTGAGCGTGTACTGGTGCTCGGCGACCAGGCTTGTCTCGAGGTTGTCCGCATAGTGCGTCATCGTGGGCAGAATCGCCAGGCCAAAGAGCAGCAGCAGCGACGCAAATGCAATGCCCACGAAGAGCGTGGCGAAGTTGCCCAGGTTGCGCAGGAAGATACGCAGCCGAAAGCGGGAAACAAAACCCATGCGCTCCGGCAGCTGCAAGCCGCGCTTGGTGCCCGATTTGCCGCTCGCCTCGTGGCGAAGGAACTGCAGCGGCGTCTTGCCCATTTTGCGGAGCAGACCCACCAGCGTGATAAGGATGAGCGCGGCGGCGGGGACCACGGCGCACTTCACAAAGATCTCCCAGCTCCAGTACACCTGGAAGGGAGGCAGGCTATACGAACCGTAATAGAGGCCGCGCATGGGCTCGGTAAAGAACGCGACGCCGAGCGCGGTGCCCAAAAGCGCCGCGACCACGCCCACGATAGCGGGAAGCGCAAGGTAGTGCAGCACGATCTCGCGGCGGCGATAGCCGCTGGCGAGCAGCGTGCCGATGATGGCGCTCTCCTCCTCAATGGTGGCGTCGGTGAGCACCACAAAGACAAATGCCATGATCACGATGATGATGTCGAGCAACGTCATCCACATCATGGCGTCGCCGTCCACGTCGTCGCGCGCATAGCCAATGCCCTGATTGGAATCGGCATCGATCAGATCGTCCACGCGCGCATCGGCATCGGTCAGCGCCTCGACCATATCCTGCTCCGCATCGATGCGATCCGCGGTGGGGAGATCGCGGTCGTTAAAGGTAAAGGAGTACGTATAGGCGGGTGCGCCGCCGGCATCCTCGAGCGCAACAAAACCGGCGTCGGTGACCTCGGCTACGCCATACGTGATGGTGTTCACCGTAAAGTCCGAATTGTCGAGGAACAACGCCTGGCTATCGGGCTGCGTCATGATCCCGCAGATGGTATAGGTGCGCCCCTCGAGCTCGACCTTATCGCCGATGGCGAGGTCGTTATTGGTGGCAAAGACGCGGTCGATGGCCACCTCGTCGTCCGCCTTGGGTTCCTTGCCCTCACAGT
>UQKV01000041.1 GCA_900541665.1 uncultured Collinsella sp. | reverse complement strand
AAGACGCGGTCGATGGCCACCTCGTCGTCCGCCTTGGGTTCCTTGCCCTCACAGTAGGACGCGATATCGACCTTGGTGCGGTGCGCATAGGTGCGCAGCGTGCGCTTGGTGCCGTCGTCGCCGGACGCCTTTTTGATGATGGCATCGATGGAGAAATTCTTGTAGAGCGTGACGCCGCCGACGTCGTCGGCCGCGTCCTCGGCTGCCTTGAGCTGGTCTTTGGTGGCCTCGAAGGAAGTGGTCACGCGGCCGTCCTCGATCGTGTACGCATCGCGCATGCCGTCGATAAGGCAGCCGATGGAATGCGCTGCGAGCAAAAAGCCCGAGGTAAGGGCGATGCTTCCGCACATAAGCAAAAAGATGCCCAGGTACTTGCCGATATTGCGGCGCAGCTCGCGCGGGAGACGTTTTGCGAGAGGTGTCATGGCGCCGCCTACCAATCGAGCTCGGCGGCCGCGACGGGTGACTCGTTGAGCTCATCCTCGACGATGCGCCCGTCGCGCAGGCGCAGCACGCGATTGGCCATGCGCGCGATGGCGGCATTGTGGGTGACAATGATGATGGTGCAGCCGTAGGTGCGGTTGACATCCTCCATGAGTTGCAAGATTTCCTTGGACGTCTTGTAGTCAAGCGCGCCCGTGGGCTCGTCGCACAGCAGCAGGCCCGGGTTTTTGACGAGCGCACGGCCGATGGCGCAGCGCTGCTGTTGGCCGCCCGAGACCTGGCGCGGGAACTTGTTGCGGTGCTCGTAGAGGCCCAGCGAGCGCAGCAGGTCGTCGATGTTGAGCGGCTTTTTGGACAGGTGTGCCGTGACCTCGATGTTCTCCTTGATGGTGAGGTCGGGCACCAGGTTGTAGAACTGAAAGACAAAACCAAGCTCGCGGCGTCGGTACTCGCCCAGGTCTCCGGCCTTGAGTGTGGTGAGGTCGCAGCCGTCCACCAAAATAGAGCCGGCGTCGGCATCCTCCAGGCCGCCGATTAGGTTGAGAAAGGTCGACTTGCCCGAGCCCGAGGGTCCCAGCATGACGCAGATCTCGCCGCGATTGATGGACGTGTCGATGCCATCGAGCACCGTCAGGCGCGCATCTCCATCGCCATAGTGTTTCTTGAGATCCTTAACCTGGACGTAGGCTTCCTGCGTTGCCATGGTATCCCCCATTGTTAGCCTCGTACTACTTTATGAACGTAATAGTAAACCTTGGCGAACTATTTTGGGGCGAGGCCTAGGATTTATTTCAGACTAGGCGCGGGATTTGGCGCGTGAGAGGGCCAGGCCTACGGCGGCGATGGCGGCGGCGAAGAGCACGGTGACGCCCAGGTCGCAGGCGATGTCGCCCAACACGGCAGACGTCAGATCCGAAGCGAGCGCCTTGCCAATCGCGTCGTTCACCCAATACGTCGGCACAAAGTGCGCCACCGTCTGCACGGCCGAGCCCATGAGCGACAGCGGCATCCAGGCGCCGCCCAAAAACGTCATGAGCATGCCGAGTAAGTTGCCCACGCCGTTGAGCAGTTCCTCGCGCGCGCCCAGGCTCGACAGCGCAAAGCCAACGGCCAGCGGCGTGCATGCCAGGGCAAACGTCGTCGACAGCGCCAGGCACACACGGCCCACGCCGACCTCGGCGACCGCGCCGGCAAAGCCCACAACGCCCATCATGCTCGACACAAACCAGATGCAGACGGTGAGCACTGCGGCAGCCGCGAACACGGCAAGCGAGCGCTGGCGCTCGGAGACCGGGCCGGCATCCATACGACGCACGCGCTCGGGCTCGTTCATGCCCGAAAACACCAACCCCACCGATACGATGACCGACGAGATAATCGCGTACGCGCCAAAGTTGAAATACGACTCGAGCGTGGCGGCAGCCGTCGAGTCGACCTTGACCTGCTCGATCTGGACCTCCGCGCGCTTTGCAGCGGCATGCTCGGCGGCCTTGGCAACGTCGCCGTTAGAAGCAGCGGGCTCAAGCGCCGCCGCAGCGCCCGCGAGCGAGATCCAGCGCGAGGCCTCGGCAGACGAAAGCGCCGCCGCCATGGTGCCGGAACCGTAGGTCACGTCGAGCTTGGGCAGGGCCTCCCCCGCGCGGGCGGCCGCAACGAGGTCGTCCTCAAACTCCTCCGGGATAAAGAACACGCAGTCGGCACTGCCCTTGGCGCTGTTGCTCTTGGAGAGCGCGTCCGCAAGGTCGTACGTATCGTCGCCGATGCCCGTGGCCAGCTCAAAACGCGAACCCAGATGCTTGGTAAGCGCACGCGAAAGGTCGCTGTCGTCGCGGTCGACCACGATCACGTTGGCATCGTAGGGCTTGTACTCGGTGAGCTGCGACGAGTTCCAGCTCACCGATGCCGCGATGAATACGCCCATGAGCGAGATGAACACCGTATAGATGAGCAGGTAGAACGGGTGCGCCAGCGCCATGCGAAGCGCGGTCTTAAAGGTGCTCATAGCGACTCCTTCCAAAGATCAGCGTAGCGGCGGCGACAAACACCAGGGCCATCAGGACGAGCGCGCCCGCGCGAACAGCAAAGGGCCCCAGGTCCTCAAAGAAATACAGGCGATTGAACATGTCGCAGATGAGCTTGACGGGGTTGAACCAGCACTCGGCCGGGCAGGCGCGGGCGACGTCGTCGGCAAGCGCCATCGCCGGCTCGCCGTAGAGGCCGGCGAACAGGGCGCACGTGGTAGCAAAGCCCGTGAGGATGCCGGACTTGGACGCCTTGCCGCCCTTAACGGGAAGTGTGCCCACAAAGAGTCCCAGGCCCGTGGCGGCAAGCGCGGAAGCGGCGCCGCCCACCAGACACAGCCCCTCGCGCCCGCCAAAGTCGACGCCCACGACCAGGCGCACGTAGCCGATTGCGATCGCCATCGAGGCGAAGGAAACCAGCCACGAGCCGACAAAGATGCCGGCCAGCGACGCCGTCTTGGAAAGGCCGCCCACGCAGCGACGTGCGCCGAGGCCCGACAGATTGGGCTGCAGATCGACGACGCTCAAGGCGGCAAACTCGGCAGACATCATCGCCACCAGACCAAAGAGCGCGTAATAGTAGATGACCGTGCCATCGGGCGTGGTGCGCGTCAGGCTTACGCGGCGGGTGCCGCCCTCGAGCGACAGGGCGCGCGCAACCGCCTCTTGGTCGGCGAGCGCCGCCGGGTTGTCCTGGGCAATCTGGGACATGAGCTCGGCATTTTGTGTATACGAGCTTGCCACCGTCTCCAGGATGCTGCGATCGGTGAGCACCGATGATGCGCGCGAGCTGTCGTAGCTCGATAGCAGTGTGAGCTTGGGTACGCCTGCGTCGTCGACCGTATAGATGCCCGCAACCTCGCCGGCCTTAAGCGCACGGTTCGCATCGGCTGCGTCGTCGAGCTCGTGGATCTCGAGCAGCTGATCGTCACCTTGCTTGGCAAGCGACGTCGCCACGCCCTTAAAGGTCGAAACGTTCCAAGCCTCGTCCGCCACGACGGCAACCGGCACCGGGTCGACCGTACCGTCGGAGCTGAGGTTCGCAAACATAAACATGAACATCGTGGAAAGCGCAATGGGAAAGAGAGCGCCCCAGACCCACGTGCTCGGCCGGCGCAGCAGCGTCTTGACCGTAGTGATGATGGTGTTGAACATGACTGCCCCCTAGTCGCGCAGCTCGCGGCCGGTGATCTCGAGGAACACGTCGTTGAGGGTCGGCGGCTCGGAATAAATGCGGCCGAGCGCCACGTCATGCGAGCGCAGCGCATCGAGAATGTCCGTCAGGTTATGCGGGCTCGCCTCGCACGAAAACGTGAGCTGGCCCGCCGTCGCCGACAGGTCCAGGACATGCGGCAGGCTCGCGACGGCACCGAGCGCCGCGCTCGGCACCTCGCCGACCTCGATCACGATCTTCTCACCCATCTGAATCATGCGCTTGAGCTCGTCGTTGGTGCCCTGCGCCAGCACGCGGCCGCCGTCCATGATCATGATGCGGCTGCAGATCTGCTCGACTTCCTCCATGTAATGGCTGGTATACACCACCGTGGCGCCCTCGTCGCGCAGGCGGCAGATGCCCTCCAGGATGGCGTTGCGACTCTGCGGGTCGACTGCCACCGTGGGCTCGTCAAAGAAGATGAGCTCGGGCTTGTGCGCAATGCCGCAGGCGATGTTGAGGCGACGCGCCAGGCCGCCCGAGAGCTTGCCGGGGCGAAACTTGGTAAAGTCGCCCAGGCCGACAAAGTCAATCGCCTCGTCCACCAGCGCGCGGCGGCGTTTGCGGTCGCTGACGTAGAGGCTGCAGAAATAGTCGATGTTCTCGCGCACGGTGAGCTCGTCGAACACCGCCACCTGTTGCGGCACCACGCCGATGCGGCGCTTGAGGTCGTAGCGGGCGGGCGTCATGGGCTCGCCGAACAGCTCGATGGTGCCCTTGTCGTAGGCGAGCAGCTGCAGGATGCAGTTGATGGACGTGGTCTTGCCCGAGCCGTTGGGGCCCAGCAGGCCAAAGATCTCGCCGGGAGCGATGCTGAGGTTAAAGTGGTCGAGCGCGATAAGGTCGTCATAGCGCTTGACGAGGTTTTCGACGTGGACGATGTCTGTCATGAGGCGGCCCTTCTGTTGGTCGTGGCCCGGTACGATTGCATCATCGCAGGAGCCGCCGGCGCGCACCAGTGAGCTTTGTCACGAGTGCAGGAGGCGGAGGCGAAACCCCCGCTCGTGCGAGCGATCGACGCCGATTTGCCGCGTGGGAGGAATGTCACGGTTGCGCAGGCGGTCCCTCCACCACACGCGGCTTCGCGTACAATACCCGTATGAACAGGCTTTTCGACAAATCGATCGTTCTGGCGTGCTGCATTGCGGCCGCCATGGGCCTTGCTGTGGACGCTCGCCTGGTCGCGGCGTTTTGCCTTGGCGTTATTGCCACCTCTCTGGCCGAGGTCGCACAGGGAAACCGCGCCCGCCGTGCGAGCGAGGCCGCGAGCTACGCTTACGTCATCGCGGCCGTCTTCGTGCCGCCGTTTGTGCCGTTTGCGCCTCTCGCCCTCTATGACATCGCGCGGCGCGTGCGCCGTGAGCAGGCCTGGATTGCGCTGGGCATTGGCTCCGCTTTTGCCTTTGCGCTTGTCGCGAACCTTCGCGGCGACGCGCTCACCGCCCGAACGCTCCTGCTGACCGCCATCCTTTCGGTTGCCGCCACCTTGCTGTCGCTACGTACCGCCCAGTTGGAGCGCGAGCAGCTGCGCATGCGCCGTACCCGCGACGAGCTGCAGGAACGAGCCCTCGCGCTCGAGGCGCGCAACCGCGATCTTGCTGACCGCCAGGACTACGAAATCGAGCTCGCGACGCTCGCCGAACGCGCCCGCATCGCGCGCGAGATCCACGATAACGTCGGGCACCAGCTCACGCGCGCCTCGCTGCAGGCCGAAGCCCTGCGCGTGGTCCACGCCGACGAGCCCAGGATTGCCGCCGACTTTGCCGACGTCAAACGCACGGTTGACGAGGCGCTCCAGCTCGTACGCACCAGCGTCCACGCCCTCAACGACAACGCCGTCGACCTCTCCGTACAGCTCGATTGCATCGTTGAAGGCGCACGCTCGGACGGCGGCCCGCAGGTTGAGCTTGAAGTTTTGGCCGAGCATGCGCCCGCAAATGTCGCCAACTGCTTTGCGGCGGTCCTGCGCGAGGCGCTTTCCAACGCCATGCGCCACGCCCATGCCAAAACCATTACCGTGCGGTGCATGGAGCATCCGTCGTTTTACCAGCTCATCGTTACCGATGATGGCATGGACGCGACCCCGGCGAGCAGCAGCAACGTCGCAGAAGGCATGGGGCTCGCCTCCATGCGCGAGCGCGTCGAGGCGCTTGGCGGCACCTTCACCGCCGGTCCGCGTGCCGGCGCCGGCGGCTGGCGCGTGTTTGCCACCGTTCCCAAACCGCAAGGAAATGAGGGCCGATGAGGCTTATTGTTGTCGACGACGACCGCTTGGTGGTCGATTCGCTCAAGATTATCCTGGGCGCCCAGCCGCAGATCGAGGTGGTGGGCACCGGCGCCAACGGCAACGATGCGGTGGCGCTCTACGCCGAGCACGCACCCGATATCGCACTGCTCGACATCCAGATGCCGGGACGCGACGGCCTATCGGCGGCACGCGAGATCCTCGGGCGCGACCCTGCGGCGCGCGTGGTGTTTCTGACGACATTCTCGGATGACGAGTACATTGTGTCGGCGCTCAAGCTGGGTGCCCGCGGCTATCTGATCAAAACCGATGTCGCCGCCATTCCGCCAGCGTTGGCGCAGGTCATGAGCGGCAAACGCGTGCTCGAGGGCAAGGCGATCGAGGATATCAACTTTGATGGGGCGGGCGTCGAGGCCGGCACGGCCCGCCGGCCCGCGGCCTTTGTCAGCCTGACCGACCGCGAGTTCGAAGTCGCCGAGCTCATCGCCCGCGGCCTCGACAACAAGGAAATTGCCGCCACCGCCTACATGGGCGAAGGCACCGTACGCAACCACATCAGCTCAATCCTAGCCAAAATGGGGCTACGCAACCGCACCCAAATCGCCATCGCCTATCTGCGAGGCTAGCCGCTGGCTGCCGCCAATTTGATGCCATTTCAAAACTATGCCGGTTTACTACGATGAACCGCATATCTCCGACCACGGCAAATTGCGCACTTACAAAACCGCAGGTAGAACACTTGCGATATTTGAAAAAATGCGGGTGTGGTCAGGAATCTCGGATTCATCGTAGTAAACCGGCATAGTTTTGTTCGGGCGGCCCTGCACGAGTGTCTCCGCCAGCCTCGTGGGACCAAAATGATCCGTTTTCCTCCGTCCCCGGGGGATCATTTGGCAGCGCTCGCCACGAAACCGGCCCATCTACTACGTTTGACTCGATACCCCTGACCATACCTTCGTTTTGAACAAAACCGCAGGCGTTCTACCTGCGATTTTGTTTTCGCGCTTTTCGGCATGGTTGGGGGTAAGGGGCTAAACGTAGTAGATGGGCCGGTTTCGGGGCGCTCCCGGCACACAAAAGTGCCGCCACGGAGGAGGGAGATACCTCCGTGGCGGCCAGGGGTGGGGTGGGGGCTGTGTTTTGGCTCCCCGCTAGCCGCCCGGGGCCTTTTGGCCCCGGGCGCTGTCGACGTGCCTAGCGCTTACGGATACCCCAGACCAGGGCTCCGACGCCGGCCATGGCGATAACAAATGCCATGAGCAGGGCCGTGGCCTGCTGGTCGCCTGTGGTGGGCAGGAAACCCTTGACCGTCTTGACGATGTTCGTCACGGTCTTGGGCGTGCCAGGATCGGGCGTCGGCACGGGCGTCTCGGGCTTCTTGTACGTGTTGTTGAACACGATACCCTCGACGCTTTTGTCGCCCTTGGTAAAGGCGACGTTCGCCTTGAGGTTGCCCTCGCCGTCATCGACCACGTTGACGGTCACGGTAAAGACGGACTTGTCGTAGGTCATACCGACCTCGTCGCCCTTGACCTCGCTGATGGTGTAGGCGTGCGTACCGGGCTCGTCGTACTCAAACTTGTCGAAGTTGATCTTACCGTCGGCATCGTTGGTGACGGTGGACTCGATGTCCTCGCCAACGAGCTTAAAGCTAAACTCGTCCTTCTTGAGCTCGCGTCCCTCGAGCACCTTGATAGCGCCGATGGAAACCTGCGTAGGCATGGCGTGATACTTGTTGGTAAAGCCAGCCGACTCGGTGGTTCCCTCGAGTTTGTGCGTCGCGGTCAGCGTGCCTTCGCCGTTGTCGGAGACGGTGGTCACGACGGTGTAGGTCGCGCCGTCATAGGTGACGCCCTTGTACAGGCCGAGCGCGTTGGGGCAAGCCTCGCGCAGCGTGTACGTGTGCGTGCCGGGTGCCTCGTAGCGGATCGGGCTCAGCGTAACGTTACCGTTAGCGTCGTTGGTGCCGTTAGCGACAACCACGTCGTCCTCGAGCAGCTCAAACGTGAACTCGCCTGCTGCAAGGTCGCGTCCAGTCAGGCGCTTGACTGTCTTGACCTGATCGGTCACGGACGAATCGGTAGGTGCCACGCCGTAGGTGTTGGTGAACGTAAAGGCCGCACCGTCGCCGCCGTCGCGCTTGACGACCAGATGTCCAGCACCGTCATCGGTCACGGTGTAGGAAACCTTGCGCGTGGCGTTGGTGTCGTTGGTCACGCCAGGGGCGCTACCGGACTCGGTCACCGTATAGATAAAGGTGTGCGAGCGCGGAGCGGTGGGGGCTGCGGGCTTGGACTCGTCGTTGGACTCATCGGTCTCGGCAGCGTCGGCGTCGACCTCGGCCTCGTCGGCGTTGGCTTCAGCGTCGCTCGATGCATCGCCAGAAGCATCGTCCGTCACGCCCAGGGCGCGGTTGAGGTCCTCGAGCGTAAAGTGGATCTTGCCAAAGTCCACGTTGCCGGCCGCGTCGTTGGTTGCGGTCGTGCGCTCGGGCATCGGGGCATCCGCCTCATCGGCGGTCACGGTAAAGGTGAACTTGCCCGTGATGTCAGCCGGGGTCAGGCCCTCGGCAGCTTGGAGCTTCTTAGTGCCGGTGAGCGCGGCATCGACGGCTTCGGCGCCGTAGACGTTCTCGAACAAGGGCTCGACGCCGCCGTAGTCGACCGTTGCCGTCAGGGTACCGTCACCGTTGTCGACGACGATAACCTTAAAGCCAAAGCTCCACGTTGTAGCGGAAACGCCATTCGGCAGCCCGAATAAATCTTCGTAGGCCGTGTAGTTAATGGTCCAGGCAAGCTTACCGTCCTTATCGGTACGATAAGCAAGCCCAGCAGCCTCAAGATTAGCAAGCATCTTAGTGTCGTAGTGCAGCGTATCAAAGCTCACGTGCCCGCCAATATTGGGCTTGAGGTTTTCGTATGCCACAAGCTCACCCTGATAGGCGATGCCGAACCAGAACTCACCGTCGGCCATCGGGCGGCCGGTCAGAGTCTTGGTGGCAACGACCTGAGCGGCGGTGCCGCCAGGCGTGTTGGTCGTAGCGCTGTAACTGTTGTGGAACGGCACCAGGGCCTTCTCGACCTTGTTCTCGCCACTCTTGTGGACCGTCTCATGCGTGCCCTCGGGACCGCCGGAAACGGTCGTCGTAGCAGTGAGCGTGCCGGCGGTGTCGTCGGCGATGGCGATCGTCACCGTGCGCGCGGCGTCGTCGTAGGTGTAACCGGGCTGGCCGTCGTTCTTCTCGGCCACGGTGTACGTAAAGGTCTTGCCGGCGTCAGCCTGCGTAAATATAACCTTATGACCAGCCAGAATGTCGATCAGTCCGACCGTTGCCTCTGCCGCTGCGGGGGACTTGAAGCTATTAGCCCCGGGCAGCAGACCGAGCGCGCGAGCCGAAGCGTCGTCAGCAGGTGTCACGGTAAAGGTGAACTGACCCTCGGTCATGGGGCGGCCGTCCAGATACTTGCTGAGCCACAGACCGCCGGCAGCGGTGTAGTTAAGCTCAGTGCGGTACGTGTTGGTAAAGCGTCCGTTTTCCTTCTTGGTGACGTTGGCGGTCAGGCTGCCATCGCCGTTCTCGGTCACGGTCACTTCGGCGGTTGCGACATGCGCGTCATACGTCATGCCGACCGTGCTGCCCGCGTTCTCGCAGATCTCGTACTTGTAGGTTCCGGTGGCCGTGTAGCGAATCTTGCCGAACTTGATGGCGGCAATGCCGTCCTTCGCATCGTGCTTGCTCACGGTTACGGTCGCAGGATCGGGGAGCGGGGCGCCATCGGGGGCGGTAATGGTAAAGCTGAACTCGTCCCCATCCGTCCACTCGCGGCCGCTGATGACCTTGCTCAGGTCAAAGTCGAGCTCTGCATCGAGCGGGGTTACGTTGTAGGTGTTCTCGAAGGTCGCAGCCTCGGCGTCCTTCAGGACATGCTCGGCCTTGAGGGTGCCGTCGCCGTTGTCCGTGATGGTGGTCTCGATGGTGTACTCGGCGTCACTGTAGGTGATGCCCTTGCTGGTGGTTCCGCCCTTGATCTCGCGCAGCGTGTAGGTGTGCTTGCCGGGCTTGTCGTACTTCACGGCGTTCATCGTGATGTTGCCTTCGGCATTGTTGGTGCCGGTGGCGACGACCTTGGCGTCCTCGCCCTCACCCTCGACGAGCTCGAAGGAGAACTCGCCGTCCTTGAGGTCGCGCCCGGTCAGGGACTTGGTCGCCTTGACCTGGTCGGTGACGCTAAATTCGTCAGGGTTCGGCTTGTAGCTGTTGCTGAACTTCGCCTCGTCGTCGCCCTTCAGGACATGCTTCGCCTCGAGCGAGCCGTCGCCCTTGTCGATGATGGTGGTCTCGATGGTGTAGGTCTTGCCATCGTAGGTGATGCCGTTGCCGGCGTCGCCCGGGACCTCGCGCAGCGTGTAGGCGTGCTTGCCGGCAGCGGTGTACTCGATGGGGCTCATCGTGATCTTGCCGCGGGCATCGTTCTTGCCGGTGGCGACAACATCGTTGCCCTCAACGAGCTCGAAGGAGAACTCGCCTTCCTTGAGGTCGCGACCGGTCAGGTACTTGGTCGCCGTGATCTGATCGGTAACACTGAAGCTCTTGGGGGTTACGGTGTAGGTGTTCTCGAAGATCGCCTTCTCGGCGTTCTGCAGCTTGTGCTCCACGCTGAGGGTGCCGTCGCCGTTGTCCTTGACGATGGTCACAATGGTGTACTCAGCGGTGCTGTAGGTAATGCCGTTCTCGGTAGCGCCGGCCTTGGTCTCACGCAGCATGTAGGTGTGCTCGCCAGCCGCGGTGTAGGTGACGGGATCCATCACGATCTTGCCGTCGGCATTGTTGGTGCCGGTGGCGACTACGTTGTTGCCCTCAACGAGCTCAAAGCGGAACTCGCCGGCAACGAGGCCGATCTCGCGGCCGGTCAGGACCTTTTTCGCGGTGATGTGGTCGGTGACGCTGGAGTCACTGGGGTTCGGCTTGTAGCCGTTGCTGAACTTCGCCTCGTCAGCGTCCTTCAGGACATGCTTCGCTTCGAGCGTGCCGTCGCCCTTGTCGGTGATGGTGGTCTCGATGGTGTACTCGGCATCGCTGTAGGTGATACCGCCGGCGTTGCCCTTGACCTCGCGCAGTGTGTAGGTGTGCGTTCCGGCCTTGTCGTACTTCACGGCGCTCATCGTGATCTTGCCATCGGCGGCGTTCTTGCCGGTGGCGACGACCTTGGCATCCTCGCCCTCACCCTCGACGAGCTCGAAGCTGAACTCGCCGGCAGCAAGCTCGCGTCCGGTCAGGACCTTATTCGCGGTGATCTGGTCGGTGACGCGCGTCTCAACAGGCTTCACGTTATAGGTGTTGGTGAACGTAAAGGCTGCGTTGCCATCCGACTTGCTGGACACCCTCAGATTGCCCTTGCCGTCATCGGTCACGGTGTAGGAAACCTTGCGCGTGGCGTTGTCGTCGTTGGTCACGCCAGCGACCTCGCCGGACTCGGTCACGGTGTAGGTAAAGGTGTGCTCGCGCTTCTCGGGCTTCTTGCCCAGAGCCTTGTTGAGGTCGTCGAGCGTAAAGGTAATCTTGCCAAAGTCGACCTTGCCCTTGGCATCATTGGTCACGCTCGCGTTCGCGGGCATGGGTGCGCCCTCTTCACCGGTCACGGTAAAGGTGAACTTACCGGTAATGTCAGCCGGGGTCAGGCCATAAGGAACCTGCAGATTCTTCTTGCCCACAAGCGATGCCTCGACAGGCGCGGCAGTGTAGGTGTTCACAAACTCGTTGCCGGCATCACCGTAGACAGCCGTCGCTGTCAGGGTACCATCGCCGTTGTCGACAACGGTTACACATGCGTCAATTGCCGACACGGTGGCGCTCACGCCCGCAGGCAGCTTGCCGGTCTGCTCGGCAGCAGTGTAGCGAATGGTCCACGTGGGCTTGTCTGAGCTATCGTCAAACGACGCTTTCTCTTCCTCGACCAGCTTGGCAAGCGACTCGGTCGTATACGTCAGCGGACCGAACTCAACCTTGCCGCCCTTGTTGGTTGCATCCAGCAGAACCTCGTCGTGCTCCGCATAGCTCAGCGCAAACTTAAATTCGTCATCGGCCATCGGGCGCCCCGTGAGCTTCTTGGTTGCCTCAAGAGTCAGCGGGGTTTCCGTCTTGGCGCTATAGGTGTTCTTGAACTCGGTCTCGCCCGAGATCTTTTCAACGTCAGCCTTAAGCCCACCCGTGGCCTTAACCGCCACGGTCACCTTGAACGTGGCAACGTTCTTGCTGTAGGTGATGCCACCGGCGTCGCCCTTGACCTCGCGGACTTCATAGGTGTACTCGCCCGGCTTGTTGTAGGTGATCTCGCCGAAGTTAATGGCAGCCTTGCCCTTGTCGTCCGGGGCAGCCTTGCGCACGATTGCAGTCGTGGACGCAGGCATCGGGGCGTCATTCTCGGACGTCGCGGAGAGTTCAAACTTAAACTCATCCGCATCCGTCCAATCGCGACCCTCGAGCACCTTGGTCAGGCCAAAGCTCGTCTTGGTATCCACCGTTGCCGGCGTCACGTTAAAGCTGATCTTGCCGTTGTTGCCCAGGTGAACGTCAACCTCCGTGGCGTCCGACTTGGCAGACGTGTTGTTCCACTTGGGATTGAGCACGTCGGCCGCGGTACCAGTAGGGTTGCCGCCCACGAGTTCCTTGGTGGTATGAAGTTCGTCAATAAAGGCTAGTCGCGCGGTTCCCTCACTAAACGACAGGTTGCCGCTCGCATCGCGCACGATTGCGCCCTCAAACTGCGCGGCATGTCCACCGGTAAACTCAATAATAGCTGTGCGGGGCTCGACCTTACTGTCTGTGCCTTTCGCCTCGAACTCATCCTTGTAGTAATAGATGCCCTCGGCAGCCAGCGAGCCCGTCGCAGGCGTTGTGCAGTTCTTATCCACATAAATGGGAGTCTGCTTCTGGAAATAGTAATAACGGTTGGTGTCGGCAGGCTCAAAGTTTGCGATCGTATCGCCCAACGCGCCAGCGTTCCACTTGTTCGCGTAGAAGTTCACGATCTTGGAACCGTTCTCCGCTGTGATCGTATTGCTCTCGATGTAGCCCTTGAGCCCCGCTACCTTCTCGGGCGCAAACAGGTTGTCGAGCGCGTCTCTCTTAACGCTCGAGGTGTAGTTCACCCGGATGGGCTCAGTATCGTCGACCGTAAGAACACCATCGGTGATCTTAAAGTGGCGCAGCGGAATCAGCGACGCAGGAATCTTGACTGTTACGATATCGCCGGCCTGAGGCTTGCCCTCTTCGGTATGCTGAACGGTGATGACCAGGTTCGCAGCGGCACCCGTAAATTTGTAGGTGTCGACATTGCCTTCGGTCTTCTTTGTCGGCTTGTCAAACGTCGTGCCGTTATACACGACAGACGTAAAGTTGTCGACCTGCATAAAGTCGCCCAGCTCGTCAGTAAACGTAATGTAGCCAGACTTATGCTCGCCATAACCGCCATGGACCTCTGTCGGGTAACCAGCCTGGACAATGCTTCCCGAGATCTCTTCGAAGATCTTCTCGAGCTCGTCGGCACTAGTTGCCGACTTGTAGTAATTGGCGTTTTCTGCGCGCGCACCAAAGTTGATGGTCCATTCGTCCCAGGAAGAAATGCTGGATGAGGCGGCAGGATAGTTGCTCGACACGGCATGCATGAACTTATTCTCTTTGCTTGTGCCATCAGCCGTGGGGTTGGCACTGGGGTTTACGCCGCTAAAGATACCGATCGTATAAATGTCGGCACCTTTATCCTTGATCTTCTTGGCGCTGTTGATAGCGTCATTGGCAACCTCGTTCTCGAATTCGTCCCAACTCGTGGGCGAGCCATCGGTGAAGAAGACGACGACCTTCTTGGCGTCGGCGCGATCAGACGAAATGCCCTCAGCCAGTTGTAAGCCGTAATCGGCTCGCGTGGCGCCAGCGGGACTGATGGAGTCGATCGTACTCTTAAGGCTCTCCGCGTCCTCGCCCTTGCAGAGCGTCAGCTTCTTCATGGTCTGCGAATAGTTGTAGCCGTATCTATCCTTACCGTTGCCGACATCAGTGGACTTTGTGCCCGCGAACTTAACGATGGCGACCTGATGCTGCTTGGATTCATCTGTGATGCTTTGGTTTTGCGTGGCGATGGTGTCAATAAAGCTATTGGCGGCCTTCTTCAGCGCATCAATACGCTTGGTTTCGTCCTTTCCGCTCATGTCAGCCTTCATCGAGCCAGATGCATCCAGCACCATCACGATGTCGAGCGGCTTGCCGGAAATCGTCGTATCGGATGTCGAAGAGATGGCCGACAACGTGGTCAGGAAATCCGAATCCCCGCTCTCGACTGCCTTGACCGTCTTGTCGGTCCAAATTCGGCCGACGTTTTGAGTTGTTACTTCTTTGCCGTCATAGCCGCCGGCCCAGAACTTCCAGTGGTTGCTGGTGTCGTAGTCGACGACCGTTTTTCCGGTCATGGCCGGTCCGTCCATTCCGGTGCTGGACCTGGCGTTGGCCTCGGGCAGCATGGCAAATGCTGCAGCCGGCAACACCAGCACTACGGCCAGCATCACCGCCAAGAGACCCCTCGTGTACTTACTCATCGCGTCTCCCTTCTCGCGGTCTCAGACCTTGCAACAGCCTAAAGTTACGAAATGAGACACAATTTGGGCAGGTGACACATGTTCCAGATTCTGTTTTGGGCGTGAGACAAATGTCTCACCAAAGTTGAGACACGGCGTTTTCGCAGGAAAACAGGTGCGACTCGGAGCCATCAGGCAAAAATGATCCGTTTTCCTCCGTCCATGGGAGATCAAGGGCTGTCACCGGTATGGTGGCATTTCAAAAGTATGCCGGATTACGGGGCTAATGTCGGGACCCTCATCCATACCCTCATTTTTTGAAAAACGGCAGGCTATCTACCTGCGGTTTTGTTTTTGCGATTTTCCGTATGGCCGGAGGTTCGCTATCCAGCCCCGTAATCCGGCATAGTTTTGTTCGCGGCGGCACAACCGCGCGCTTAAGCGCGGGGCCGATGGGGCATTTTTGCCCCACCGGCCCCTATTCCAGCTCTGTTCCAGCTCTATTCCGGTTTGGTTTCTACCGTGGGAGTCCTGTCCGCCGCAACCGGAGTACGGGCGGTATCCATAGTCAGGCAGTGTTTAGGACAGCTTTCGATGCACTCGCCGCACACCACGCAGGCGTACGGGTCAATCGACCAGGTGCCGCCTTTGCGATCGACCGCGAGCGCGCCCGCCGGGCAGCGACGCGCGCACATACCGCAGCAAATGCACACGTCCATGTCGTTGACGATATGCCCGCGCAGGCGCTCGGGCGCCGTCAGCTTCTCCTGCGGATAGCACACCGTGACCGGCTGCTTGACCATAGAACCCAAGGCCGTCTTGGCAAATGTCAGCAAACTCATGCCGCGCCTACCTTTCCGTGCAGCTAATGCAGGGGTCGATGGTCAGGATAATCATGGGCACGTTGGCAAGGAGCACGCCCTGCAGCGCATGCGTCAGACCCGCCAGATTTTGCGACGTCGGCGTGCGCACTCGAAAACGGTCCAGGTTCTTGGTGCCGTTGCCGCGCACATAGTAATACGCCTCGCCGCGCGGCTGCTCAATCACAACCTCGCCGCGAGCGCCGTCGGCCGGTGTGAGCTTGGTGCGCCCGCCGATCCCGTCGTGCGGAATCCTGCCCACAAGCTCCTTAATGATGTCCATGGCCTGCGTGACCTCGGCACAACGCACCTGGCAGCGGGCATAGCAGTCGCCATCGGTGGCAACGATGGGCTCAAACGCAGCCAGGTCCGCATAGGCGCCGTCGCCAAACATGCGCACGTCGTAGTCCACGCCCGAGGCGCGGCCGAACGGACCGACCATCGAAAGCTCCAGCGCATCCTTCTTGCTGATCATGCCCACGCCATGCAGGCGCTCGCCGCAGCTGTTGTCGTCCAAAAACGTATGCACCAGAGCCTCGTAGTCGGGGCGCATGGCATCGAGCGTCTGGACAATGCCTGCCAGCTCGGAGTCCTCGATATCGTGCTTAAGGCCGCCGATCTCGTTGATCGACAGAATCACGCGGCCGCCGCACGTGCTCTCAAAGATCTTGAGAATCTGCTCGCGCAGGGTCCACGACCGATAGAACAGCGCCTCGAAGCCAAAGGCGTCGGCGAGCAGGCCCAGCCACAGCAGGTGCGAGTGAATGCGCGAAAGCTCGTGCAAAATGGTACGGATATACTGCACGCGGCCAGGCACCTCGATGTCGAGCATGCGCTCGCAGGCGCTGGCATAGCCGCAGCTGTGGCCCACGGCGCAGATGCCGCAGATGCGCTCGGCGATGTAGCCAAACTGGTGCATGTCGCGCTTTTCGGTGAGCTTCTCGAGTCCGCGGTGCACAAAGCCGATCTGCGGAATTGCCTCGAGAACGCGGTCGTCCTCAATCACCAGGTCCAGATGAAGCGGCTCGGGCAGCACCGGGTGCTGCGGGCCAAACGGAATGACGGAGCGATGTGCCATGGGCCTTACGCCTCCTTTTTCTGCTTGTCGCGGGCGGCCTTGGCGGCAAGCGCTGCGCGGACCTTGGCTGCTTTCTCGGGATCCATGGCAGCGAGCTTTGCCTCCATCTCGGCAGCCTTGAGCGCGGCCTTCGCAGCAGCCTCATCGTGCTGAGCATCGGAGCCCGCGGCATCGCCGGCGCTCGCAGCGCCCTCCCCTGCAGCAGCCGCAGCAGCGGCGGCCTTTTCGGCAGCGGCCTTGCGCGCCTTGGCTTCGGCGGCGGCACGGACCTTCATGGCCTTCTCGCGCGCGGCCTTCACCTCGGGCGTGATAACGCTCATGGGCTCGGCAGTCGAAACCTGGTAGAAAAAGCCCTTAAAGTCGATCTGCATGTCGGTGATGGCAAGGCCAAACAGGTCGTGGGCCTCATTTTCAAACGGGAACACCGCGGGGTAATACGAGCTGATGGACGGAATCTCCTGGTACTGGTCGATGCCCTCAACCACCAGGTTCTCGATCGCATAGCTGCCGTCCTGCGCAATATGCTCCTGAGCAGCACGAACGTTGATAAACGTATAGACCAAGCGATACGAGCCGTCGTCGACGTTGCGTTCAGCGTGCATTTGCACAAAGCGCGCGCCGACGCCCTTGAGCGCCTGCACATGCGGCAACAGTTCATCGATCCCGACGGTAGTATAGATAGCCTTTTGCATTACTCGGCCTCCTTTGCAGCGGCTGGCGTCCCAGCGGGTCCGTCAGCCGTGCCTGCGTCGACACCGGCCCCGGCCTCAGCCGCAGCCACAAACCCGTCCTCGCCCAGTTCAACGCCACCGTCCCAAGTAGTGGCACCGCCCACGGTAAGCGGGTCGCCGCCGGCGCGCATCACGGCCTCCTTCTGGTCCAGGATGCCGCACGCCTCCACGATGGCATCGATCACCGTCTCGGGGCGAATGGCACACCCGGGCGCGTACACGTCCACGGGAATCGCGCGGTCCACGCCGCCGATCACGTTATAGGCATCGCGGAACACGCCGCCCGAACACGCGCAGATGCCGCACGCCACCACGCACTTGGGCTCGAGCATCTGGTTGTAGATCTGGCGCACGACGGGCAGGTTCTGGGCATTGACCGACCCCGTCACCAAAAAGATATCCGCATGCTTGGGGTTGCCGGTGTTGACCACGCCAAAGCGCTCCGCATCAAACAGCGGCGTGAGCGAGGCCAGCACCTCGATATCGCATCCGTTGCAGCTCGAGCCGTCGTAATGAATAACCCACGGCGAGCGCGACATTTTATGATCCATGAATGCCGCCTCCTAAATAAACACGTCGACGAGGATGGGCATAAGGTTGAGCAGGCCAAACACCAGCGCCACGCCCCAGCCGAGCTTAAAGCAGCTGCGCCAGGTGCTGCGCGCGAAGGTGTTGTCGATAAGCACCTCGACAAAGTACGTCGCGGCCATCACGACCAGGGCTACAACCCAACTCACCGGGTTGTCCCAGACAAAGAACATGCCCACCCACATCAAAAACAGCACGGTCTCGCACCAGTGCATAAGGGTCATCTTGGCCAGCGTGCCGCCGCTCATCTCGGTGGCGACGCCCTGGACGATCTCCTGATGCACGTGATGCGAGTACGAAAGGTCAAACGGCGACTTGCGCAGCTTGATGGTAAGCACCGCGAGCAACGCGAGGAAAATGGGTGCGCTGTACACGATGATGGGGACCGACTGCCCCGTCACGGCGATGGAATCGAAGCTGTCGGTGGCAAGGTACAGGCCCACGCTCATCAGCAAAACGGCGGGCTCGTAACTCATAACCTGCAGTAACTCACGATCGGCGCCAACCTGGGCAAACGGGCTTTGCGTCGAGGCGGACGCCAACACCACAAAGATCGCGGCGAGCGTCACCATAAAAGCGCACAGTAGCGTGTTAGAGCCCGACACAAAGATGCCGCCGCCCACGACGGTAAAGATGAGCGCGCACGCCATATAGGTATCGTCCATGGTGTTTACGCTGGCAGGGGCTTTGCGCAGCAGCTTGGCAACGTCGTAGAAGGGCTGCAGCAAGCGCGGACCCACGCGGCCCTGCATACGGGCCGAAAGTTTGCGGTCAACGCCGTCGATCAGGCCACCAACCAAAGGCGCCAGCAGGGCAAACACCACGGTACCAATAAATATGCCCACGACGCCCGAACCTTCGAAATACTTGCCGCGCAGCACCGAGGGCGCGCTCATGGCAAGTCTCTCGGGTCCAATCCACGCGCAACACAGCAGCGCAAACAAGATAATGCTGCAGCACACGACGCTGCCCGCGGGGCCAATACGCTTCTCGCCAAGGGCGTCCTCCGAGTACCAATTGCGCTTTTCGGCCTTCACCTCGTGTCCCATCGAGCCGCGGAAATGGCGATATTTGTCGGTTCCCACACCCGAGAGGTACACGTTGACGTGCGGCTTGTTGCTCACGCGGAATGAAGTCAGCAGCACCACGGCGATAAAAGCCACGATAACCACCATCAGATACATGGCGTCCTTGCCAATAACGTACGGCACGCGGCCAAACACCATGGCGAGGTAAGGCGACACCAGACCGCTCGAGATAACCGGAAACGCCACGCAGCACAGAATCAGCAGCGCGGCGATGGTGTTGAGGGCCATCCATTCGGTCTTATGGACATTGACCTCAACGTTTTGAGCCGTGGGGTCGACGCCCGAAAGCTTGGCAAGCCACTTGCCCCAGAAGAAGAACGTCGCGGCCGAGCCAAAGGCCAGCACCATGATCATGAGCACGTTGCCGGTCTGTGCAAACGCCACCAGGGCGCCCCACTTGGACACGAGCATGCCAAACGGCGCCACAAACATGCCCATAATGCCCAGCATCATCAGACGCGTCAGGTGCGGCATGCGGCTGAACATACCGTCCATGTCCTCGATATTGCGGCTGCCGATATGATGCTCGGCCGTGCCCACGCACAGGAACAGCAGCGACTTGGCCACCGTGTGGAACAGGATCAGGAAGATGGCCGCCCATACGGCCTCGGGCGCGCCGACACCCAAGCAGGCACTGATGAGGCCCAAGTTGGAAATGGTGGAGTACGCGAGCACGCGTTTGGCGTTGCTCTGCGAAATGGCCATGAGGGCAGCGAGCAAAAACGTGATGGCACCCACACTCGTGACCATAAAGCCGGTCACGGGATAGATGGCATAGAGCGGGCTCAGCTTGACCATCAGGAACACGCCGGCTTTGACCATGGTTGACGAGTGCAGCAGAGCGCTCGTGGGCGTGGGGGCAACCATGGCACCCAACAGCCAAGTATGGAACGGCATCTGTGCGGCCTTGGTGAGTGCGGCGAGCGACAGCAGAACGACCGGCATCACCAGCAGCGCAGATTGCGCGGTGCCAGCGCCGGCAAGCTCGATCATGCCCGAGATGGTCAGCGGCATGCCGTTAACGTGCAGGTACATGAGTCCGGCCAAAAACGCGATACCGCCCAGCATGTTGAGGATGATCTGGGTAAAGGCGTTTTTGATGGCCTCGGGCGTGCGCGTGTAGCCAATCAT
>UQKV01000040.1 GCA_900541665.1 uncultured Collinsella sp. | reverse complement strand
AAGAATACCCAGAACAGGTTGAAGTAGTTGAGCTTGATGTAGCCTTCGCCGGTTTCATCGCGCCCGAGCATGCCCTCGGCGGCGGCGTCGCGGTCGAGCATCTCCTGCAGGCGGCGCTGCAGTTCGCGCTCCTGACGAAGCGTGGGGTCGACGGTTGCCGAAAGTGCAACGAGGATGCCGAGCTGGATCGCGGGACGCAGCAGGAAGGGCCCGATGCCCTGGAGCATCACGTCGACCAAAAGCTCGACGACGGTGAATGCAATAAGGATGTAGGACAGGCGGGCGGCGTTGCGGCGCTGGTTTTTGATAAGGTCCAGGCCAAAGATGATTAGGATGACGGCACTTGCCGCAGAGAGCATGATGCCGACGACGATAAGGCCGACTGCGACGAGCGTGTTGTCGCCGAGCTTTTCGGTGGCGTTGCCGTTAACAAGTGCCGTGATGACCTGCCACATAAAGGCAGCGACCGACGGGAGCGTGCTCACGCCGGAAAGGATGCACAGGACGGCGTACACCTTAATGATGAGGGGAATCTTCTTGACCTCTGTGGCGCTGGGGACGCTGGGGTCGAGTTCGTTTCGATCCATACAGAACCTTTCTCGCTTTGTTGTAGGTTATAAGGATACGCCGCCGACCTGCCAAAAGACAGGACGAACGTCCCAATTGCAACTTTGTAATCCCCAACGGTGGACGCGGCGGCCATCTGGGGGGCGCGGGCGCTTGCACTGGACAGACCGATAAAATGTTTGGCAACAAAACTGATTATTAGCTCGGTGGGCTTTTAAAAAGCGCTGCTCATGCGCTGGGGAGCACGTCGCGCCGTGCGTATAATAAGGCGGGTAACGCCAAAAATACGAGGCTCTGAGGGGATACCATGTCTCAAGAAACCATCCGCGCGGCCGAGCGTGCCGCGGGACAGGTGAACACCATGTCGACGTATGATCCGGACTCCGACCAGCTGCATGAGGAATGCGGCATTTTTGGTGTGTGGGCACCCGATCGCGATGTGGCTCGACTGACGTACTTTGGTCTGCGCGCGCTGCAGCATCGCGGCCAGGAATCGGCGGGAATCGCCGTGGGCGACGGCGGCACGGTTATGGTTCGCAAAGACCTGGGACTGCTCGATCGCGTGTTCTCCAACGCCGACCTGTCGACGCTCTCCGGCCAGCTGGCCGTGGGCCACGTGCGCTATGGCACCGCCGGCGCCAAGAGCTGGGAAGCCTCTCAGCCGCATCTTTCTACCATCAACAGCGTCATTATCGCGCTTGCTCACAACGGCACTCTGGTCAACACCGACGAGTTGCGCCGTCAGCTGATCGAGCTGGGCGTGCCGTTCCTCTCCAATTCGGATTCCGAGGTCGCGACCAAGCTTATCGGCTACTTCACCCAGCGTACAGGCCATCTGCGCGAGGGTATTCGCAAGACCATGGAGCTCGTGCGCGGCGGCTACGCCATGACGCTCATCAACGAGCAGGCGCTCTACGCATTCCGCGATCCACACGGCATTCGCCCGCTCGTGCTGGGCAAGCTGGTGGACGAGGGTCTGGACCAGGCCGATGCCGCAGCCGTTTCGCAGCTGCCGTCGCAGGACGGCGCCGCGACGGTTGACGTTGCCACCCATGTCACCCGCGCCGGCGGCTGGGTCGTCGCCTCCGAGACTTGTGCGCTCGACATTGTGGGTGCCGAGTACGTCCGTGACGTCCGTCCCGGCGAGATCTTGCGCATCAGCGCCGAGGGTCTGGTATCCGAGCAGGGCGTGCCTGCAGCCGAAGAGCCCGCCAACTGCATCTTTGAGCAGGTCTACTTTGCCCGCCCCGACTCCATCATGAACGGCAAGAGCGTCTATGCCTGCCGTTACGACATGGGTCGTCAGCTGGCACATGAGGAGCCTGTCGAGGCCGACCTGGTCATCGGCGTGCCCGACTCCGGCCTGCCGCCTGCGGAGGGGTATTCGCACGAGAGCGGTATTCCCTTTGGCGAGGGCCTTATCAAGAACCGCTACGTGGGCCGTACGTTTATCGAGCCTACGCAGGAGTTGCGCGCCATGGGCGTGCGTATGAAACTCAACCCACTGCGCGACAACATCGAGGGCAAGCGCCTGGTCGTCATCGACGACTCCATCGTGCGCGGCACCACCATGGTGCAGCTCGTCAAGATGCTGCGCAACGCCGGCGCCAAGGAGATTCATATCCGCATCAACTCGCCCGAGGTCATCTGGCCGTGCTTCTACGGTATCGATACCGACGTGCAGTCGCAGCTTATCAGCGCCAACAAGACGGTCGACGAGATCTGCGAGTACATTGGCGCCGATTCGCTGGCCTTCCTTTCGGTCGAGGGCCTGCTTAAGGTCATGCCCAAGGGCGGTTACTGCGATGCGTGCTTTACCGGCCGCTACCCCGTGGCGATTCCCGAGAGCTTTGGCCGCGACAAGTTTATGGAGGGCTTTAAGCCCCGCAACCTGGACAAGCCGCTGCACTTTGACGACGACGCCGTGATCGAGAAATACGACGACCGCAGCTGGGAAGAGGAGCACGGCGAGGCATAAAACCTGCCAAAAAGGGACAGGTTTATTATGGTAGGTTTTACCTGCTGTTTTGTTGATATGACGGCGCGTGCTGTTATGGCGTGCGCCGATATGAACGCAACTATGAGCACCGTTTGACGCCTGGGCGGCGCCACGGTAGTGGGAGAGGAAGGCTCAGATGAGCGACAGCAAGCATGTGACGTACGAGGACGCCGGCGTCGATACCGCCGAGGGCGGCCGCGCCGTCGACGCCATTAAGCAGATGGTCAAGGACACTAACCGTTCCGAGGTTATCGGCGGCATCGGCGGCTTCGGTGGCCTGTTCTCGGCCGCCGCGCTGAAGGATATGGAAGACCCGATTCTGATTAGCGGTACCGACGGCGTGGGCACCAAGCTCGTGCTCGCCCAGATCATGGATCGTCACGAGACGGTGGGCCAGGACTTGGTCGCCATGTGCGTCAACGACATTCTGGCTTCGGGCGCCGAGCCGCTGTTCTTCCTGGATTACGTCGCCATCGGTCACATCGAGGCCGAGCACATGGCAAAGATCATCAAGGGTGTGGCCGATGGCTGCAAGCTCGCGGGCTGCGCGCTCGTGGGCGGTGAGATGGCCGAGCACCCCGGCGTTATGGCTCCCGCCGACTACGACCTTGCCGGCTTTACCGTGGGTGTTGTCGATCGTCCCAAGATGCTCGACCCCGCAAACGTCCGCCCGGGCGATGTGATCCTGGGCCTGCCTTCCACCGGCGTGCACTCCAACGGCTACTCGCTCGTGCGCAAGGTCATTGGCGTCGACGGTATTAAGCCGGGCACGCCCGAGGCCGCCGCTAAGGCCGAGGAGTTGAGCCGTCCGCTCGAGGAGCTCGGCGGTGCATCGCTGGCAGACGCTCTGCTGGCCCCCACGCGCATCTACGTCAAGCCGATCCTGGAGCTGCTGCGCGGCGGCGCTCCGGTGCACGCCATCGCCCACATCACTGGCGGCGGTATTACCGAGAACCTCAACCGCGCGCTTGCCGACGACGTCGACGCTGTGGTCACCCGCAACGGTGCCGAGATGGGTTGGGACGTTCCGCCCGTTATCACCTACGTGTCGCGCCAGGCCGAGCTCGCGCCCAACGAGGCATGCAAGACCTTCAACATGGGCGTTGGCCTGTGCCTGATCGTCGCCCCCGAGGACGAGGCCGCGGTTACCGAGGCCCTGGTCGCGCTGGGTGAGAAGCCGTTCCGCGCGGGCGAGTGCGTCGAGGGTTCCGGTAAGGTCGTGTACTCCGATGAGCGCTAACGATCAGATGGCTGCTAGTGAGGGCCTGGGCTTTGTGCCCTACACCCGTTCGACCGGCACCGATACGGCCGAGCCGCTCAAGATCGGCGTGCTCATCAGCGGTTCGGGTACCAACCTGCAGGCGCTGATCGATCTGATCGCCGCCGGCAAGCTCAACGCCTCGATTGAGCTTGTGGTGTCGAGCCGTCCTTCGGCCAAGGGCCTGCAGCGTGCGGAGCGTGCGGGCATCCAGACACTCACGCTGTCCAAGGATGTCTATGCCGACCCCATCGCGGCTGACGAGATCATCGCGCACGAGCTGCTCGAGCGCGGCTGCGAGTATGTGGTCATGGCCGGCTATATGCGCATGGTGCACACGCCGCTGCTGGCGGCGTTCCCCAATCGCGTGGTCAACCTACACCCGGCGCTGCTGCCGAGCTTTACCGGCGCGCATGCGATTGACGATGCCTTTGCGCGCGGCGTCAAGGTGACCGGCGTGACCGTGCACTTTGCCAACGAGATTTACGACAACGGCCCTATCATCGCCCAGCGTGCGCTGGCTGTTGAGGAGGGCTGGGACGTCGACATGCTCGAGGAGCACATCCATGCGATCGAGCATGTGCTGTATCCCGAGGTCGTGCAGATGCTCGCCGACGGTCGCGTCCACGTGCTGGAGAGCGGCAAGGTTGCTATCGACCCGGCGCGCTAGCGCGTGTAAACAGGTCACCTAGGTTTCTTTGTGACATAAGCAATCGAAATAGCCGCTTGGGGCATATGGAACCACATGTGCCCCAAGCGGCTTTTACCATCTCTTCGATTTCGGGCTCCTGATAACGTGACAGGTGGGACCGAAAAATGGGGGGGTGGTTGGCTGCGCGCATGATATGGATATCAGCGGCGATTTCTCCATCTCGGTAAATAAAGATGGCTTCAAGTTCAGTATCGGTTCGAACTTCGAGGTAGCAACCCTGTTCAACGATTTTCTTGCACTGACAACCATGTCATGAGCAAGGATAACTAGCCGGTATAGAGTCGCTTGAGCGGGTATGTGTCTGTTCAAGTGACCCATCGATTTGTTTAAGAAATAGTTAAACTACGAAACAAACGGCACGTGGGTAACTCACGACTCAGCGAGAGTAAAAGGAATAGGAGAAGAAGGTTCATGTTTTGCCCCAAATGTGGCAGCAAGATTGGTGATGATGCGCGGTTCTGTACCGAATGCGGTCTGCCCTTGGGCGGGCTCTCGGGCAAGACTGCGGCCGAGGAGGGGCCCAAGGCCGAGCCGTCGGAGCGAGAATCATCGTCCGCTGAAGTCATAATGGAACCCACAGATACCGAAACGGACTCTGCGATAGGATCCGCGAATGCCGAGTCCACAGCAGAACCGAGCCCCGAGCCGGTCTCGAAGACCGCGAATAGCGGTCACTCCCAGATGTACAACTTCTTTATGCAACGCTGTCAGGTCGGTAACCGCCTAGTGCCGCAGTTTGCTATCATGATCGCCGCATTTATCGCCGCTGCAGGCATCGCTTACGCTGCTTTCATGCTCTACAAGAACGTCATCGAGCCCAATCTCCAGCAGCAATCCGTGCAACAGGAGCAAGCGACCGAAAGGCCCAAGAAGGACGAGAGAGCGGTCGAAGAAGTTGTCTATACGTTGGAGGCAAAGTCATTGACGGTGTCTGCTCCGGTCGACCCTATGCTCGAACAGGGCGAGCGGAGGGACATGGAATGGTCCTATCCGCAACTTAAGAGCTCCACCAAAGACGACGTTGCAGACAAAATTAACAAGGCGATTCTCGAGCCCCTTCAAATTGATGCGGAGCGAACGAATCGAGCATCAGATAATGAGCAATCAGATGCTGAGTTGTACCCCGACGGCGAATTTCCCTGCATATCGAGAAACGTGACGGTTACGTACATGGATGAGAACTTTTTCTGTATCCGTGACGAGCGCTATTCGACGGGATGGGGTCCGCATGGCGGCACGGTTGTGGCTGGTGTTATTTTTGATTTGCATACGGGTGATACTGTTAGTCCTCAGGACATGTTTGGCATTGATACCGAGGATCTTGCCAGTTCCATGAGTTCGGCAGTTTGGCCGTATCTTACGGAAATGGGCAGAGAACATCCGTCTGATTACAATTCGATGCTCATGCGGAGCAATTCTTCGGACTATTCAATCAAGGGCTCAACGTGCTTGTGTGTGACATCCAAGGGACTGGTGTATCACACCGAAGACTATGAGCTCGGTTCTTTTGCGGACGGCAATTGCGAGATTTTGGTTGCGTCCTGGGATGATGAGTCTCAAGTTGGGTCCGAAGTAATCCCTGATGAGGTCAAGGACGGTACAACGGTGAAAGTCGATAAGGAGGACTAACATGTTCTGTCCCAACTGTGGATTTGAGCTTGATGGCGATTTGCGATACTGCACCGAGTGTGGCTATGCACTCGAAGATGCAAAGGCGGTGCTGAACTCTGCCAGCAACGAAGTGGCAGAAGAGCCTTCCGTTATCAATGAGGCTGCGGAAGAGATTTTCGCTAGTGACGAAACGGAGAAGGAGCCTTCCGCCGGTGCCGAGGCGGGGGAGGAAAAGTCGCCCGTGGAGAGCGAGCCCGTAGCGGACGAAGAAGACGACCGGCCCAAGGACGACGTGTCGTCCGATGCAACGCCTTCGATTCAAGCCGTGCGCGCCGACCGGCCAAAGCCGAGCAATCCGGTCGCCAAGCCCGTCGCGGCGCCAGCCCCTGCGCCTGCGGCGAATGTATCCGCACAGAAAAAGGAGCCCAAGGCGCTCTATATCGTTGGTATCGTCGTTGGTCTGGCAGTCATTGCCATCTTTAGCTATCTGCTGTTCTTTAGCAAGTCCGGCGACGTTGCCCATTACGGCCAGGACAAGGCCATCGTGGTGGCCCAAGAATCCAAGATTACCCCGACCGACGCAAAGGGCGAGAAGATCAAGAAGTACTCGGTGACCCTGAACGGCGACAACGGCTACAGCACCAATGCTGAGGTTAAGGGTGACGAGGGCTTCACGGTAAGCCAGTTTCCCGATGTTAAACCGGGAAAATATACTCTTACCGTTAAGGACTCCAAGACCAAGGTTGAGTGGAGCGTTCCTGTCGAGGTGGTCGACAATTCCAAGTCCGATGAGGCCGTGAAGGATGTTTCGCTCGAGGTGCCTAAGGCTGACAGCGCAGACGCAAAGGCGGACGAGGGCGACAAAAAGGACGGAAACGCCGCTGCGGACAATGCTGCTGCATCCGCTGCCTATAAGCAAAAATGCCAGGAATATCTTGCGCGTTATGGTGAACCTCAAATGGTTGAGATTGAGGACTATATGTCAGCCCTTAGAGGTTTTTGCTTGGCTGATTTGGTTGATTTCGACAACGACGGCGTTTCTGAGCTCGTGACGGTTGTTAACGATATGAGCGCGGACGATATGAAAAGCGCCTGGGACGGAAATATTGAAGAGCTTCAGAAGTCCTACACCGTAGAGGTTTGGTCGGCGGAAGACGGCGGTATCAAAAGGATATATAGCCAAAAATGGCTCGACAACTCTAACGGAGGATCGATGTACCTGCCTCTTGTTAAGGATGATGAGCAAAACGTCTTACTTGGCAAGCGTACGTACGAAATGTGCGATGCGCTCAAAGCAAAGCTCTCAGGTAAACAGATAACCTATGGCGATAACTGGTCTTTATTCGGCAAAAAGGATGATTCGCTTTCGTTGGTGTTAAATCGCGAAGCTTGGTCCGTCTCTGTTTCTGGCGGTAATCTTGGAGACTATTACGCATCTAACGGCAAGGAGATATCCGAGAAGGATTTCAACGCGTTAAATTCCTACACAGATTTCAATCATCAATACTGCACGTATTATTTTGTTGACTTCTCAAGCTCAAGTCAGGGGTCATTTTCAGATGTGCCCGTTGTTGGTTGCAGCCAAATGTCCGACCGCACCAATAGCACACTAAAAAAGTTGGGGATTGAATAAAAGTTGAAAAAGGGGCCTGGAAATTGCGTCCAGGCCCCTTTTCTTAGAGCAGCTGCTCAAGGTCAATAAGCCTTGTGTCGTTCACTTGGGCGGCTTGCTCTCGACATGCCTCCGTAAATCCACCCTTGCTAAACAGGTAATATCGTTGGATCGGCCTGCCCAACAATGTTCCGCGACGCATGAGCGTCTCAAGCACATCGACGTCAGCGGGCTCGTTTCTCCATTTGCACTCGCCAACGATGAGCTCCCCATCGGCGCCCTCTAACACAACGTCAATCTCTTCTTGCCGGCGCGTGTTCGGGTTCGTGCCCCACCAAGAGCCGATTGCCTTGGGCAGCACATCCAGCTCGCTCTCAACAACCTGCCGCATCAACCACTGGCGGCACACTTCTTCAAATGCAGGACCTACAAAGGTGGACAAATCATGCTTGGCGATACGCGCGGCCACAGCGGCTCCGAGCCCCTCCTCAATTGTTCCTGCGTACTGTGGAACAAAACGATACCAAAACCTAAACAGGTTATCGCAGACCCGATAGACTACCTGGCGTTTTGTTGCCTTTACAACAGGCGTGACGCGCTCAACGATTCGCAGCTCGATCAATGCGTCGAGCAGTCGCGCGACCTGTGGCGTTGCGAGGTGGGTAACATCGGCAATCTCTTTGGAGCGTACATAGCCGTTGGCAATGGCGGTTATGACGGCATTGTAGATAGCCGGGCTGCGGACCTCTTGCAGCAGATAGTTCTGGGGTTCGGCATACAAAAACGCATCTTGACGCAACAGCGCATGCTCAAGGTTCCATTGAGTGGAACGCGTGCCATCGAGCTGTGATAGATAGAGCGGCATCCCGCCAACAACGGAATACAGCTCGATGACCCTTTCGATGGGTGCATCGGGAAGCATGAGCGCCGCGTCGAAGATGGTGAAGGGGTCAATGCGCAGCTGCATGGTGCGGCGTCCATAAAGAGGGCTTTGGTGTCCTAGTACCTGGTGTTCCATAAAGCTCATGGACGACCCGCAGAGTACGAGGAACAGCTTGCTCGTGTCTTTATGTCGATCGATAAGCGTTTGCAGGCACGAAGAGATGCCCGGATCGCTCTCGGCGAGGTAGGGATACTCGTCAATAATCAGAACGATTCGCTCTGTCTTGGCGTGTTCGAAGACGGATTCGAGTGCAACCTGGATAGAGGGGAACGCTGCTCCTGCGGCGCTATCGCCAAGTATCTCGCGGCTGAGCAGCGCGAGATTTTCGCTTGCAACGGTTTGCTGCCCAGTAAAGAAGATCACATGGGGTTTGCCCTGTGTAAAGGCGTGAAGCAGGCTGGTTTTACCTACGCGACGCCTTCCATAGACTACAGCAAACTGAAAAGAACTCTTTTGATAGGCGGTTTCCAGGGATTCAAGCTCTTCCCGACGTCCAACAAACATGATGTGCCTCGCTCATATACGTATTACTAACATATATATTACTAACACGTATATGAGCAACTTTCCACCCGTCAATCGGATGGCAAGGAAATGACAGCGTTTCTACTTAACGAGGCGCTTGAGCTTGGCATAGTCCTGAATTTGCTTTTTGCGCTTGGCGTTGAGGAGGTTGTTGAGGTCGAGCTTCTCAGCGGTGCAGCGTTTGAGTAGCGCGGAGCTATCAAAGCCGTTTGACTCAATGTCTTCATCCAGATCGTGCTTGAGCTTGGTCCATTTATTGAGCTGCGAGCGCACGTAGGCCGCGGGACGTTCTATCTCGTTGGCGATGTCGCGTACACTGGTGCCCGTTCCAAACAGCTCGCGTATCTTTGCCGTCTCCTTGCGCGTGCGCTCATTTTTGGCATCGGTCTTGCATCGATCGCTGCAGTAGTGCCGTTTGACGCCACGATGCCCGGCAAGTGAATAGGCGCGTCCGCACTGCTCGCAATAACCAATTTTGACGGTGCTCAGCTTGCGTGAAAAATCAAACCAGAGCCACGAGAGATAGCTGTCAAAGGAGAGGAACCCTGTGGACTCGTTACCCTGGAACACATCCACGTGCGCGCCCGAGAGATGCGAGATCACGAGCGCCTGCACCAAAGCGGTGAGTGCATCGCGGTCATCATTTTCAAGTTCTTCGCGGCGCTCCTGGATATCTGCTTGAGGGTCGATTACATAGAAGCTCTCCTCGCTATTGCTGACCTTGAGTCGCGCTGAAATCTCCGAGCTGGAGTCTTCGTCCATGTAGAACATCGCCTGCAAAACACTGAAGTCATTGGCGGTGAGCTCGTGTTCAAAAGAGAGCACGTTGAGTGCAACGAGGGATTCTTCCTCGTCGATCATAAACATAAAGGCGTAGAAATATCCCGCATCGGATTCGATTTTGCGCACGATGGGCAGGCTTTTGAATGAGTCGGTATAATCACCGCCCGCCCTCAGGATCGTGGTGTAGATCTTGAAGGATGACCCGTTTGCCGCGCAGGTCACCACTGATTTCTCGATTCTTTCCAATGCGGAGACCTTTGCGATGGTGCAGCTCCCGTTGAGGTATTCCTGGATGCGCATGGCAATAAGTGCTGCCATCGCGGCATTGGCCCAATCGCGTACGGATTCTATTGCGTGCTTGCCAAAAAGCGGCCCGGTCTGTTCGGCGTAATCAAGTACGTTAAAGAGGCTTGCGCGGAAGGGCTGCTCTTTAACGGCGGTGGGTTCGATGCATGATGCCAGCCTGATCAGATCGGCATGGCGCTCGCTGTGTGCGGGCCCTTCGTTGCTTTTGTTGCCGGCCAGCTCGGTGGGCATGTAGAGTTCAAAGACAAGCTGGGCCTCGCCAACGGGCCTATTGGGTTCGTTCTCAATGAGGTTGACTTTCTTAAACGGAATCGAACCTTCAACGGTGCGTGTTTGGGAGAACTCAAACATTGTTACCCCTGTCTCTAGCTGCAGGTTTAATAGCGTAGCACGTTTAGGAAAATTACCCGGTCAAAATCTCTATATCGGATAAACGACAAATCGTATCTTGTGATCGTCAAGAAAAGGGGTAACGAGAAAGGACCCGATTATGCATTGCAAACAGTGTGGAGCAGAGATTAACGACGGCGCCAAGTTCTGCGGCGTGTGCGGAACGCCTACGGTCGCGGCTGCGGCCAGCGCGGTGGGGGATGCGATTTACGTCGAGGCCCAGCCGATTGAGAGCCAGTCTGTCGAGGCTCAGTTTCAAGCGGCGGAGGATGCAGAGGCCGCTGCTTGCCTGCAGGATTCGCTTCACGAGTCCATCGGGTCGCTTGGGCGAGCAGCGGTGATTTCATTGCTCTATGTGCTCTTTTTCAATTACGTGCTGGGAGGTGGCTCGCTGGGACTTAACAATATGATTCCGCTGGCGCTGCTTCTGATTGGTCCCTGGAAGGTGATTATCTCGCTGTACCGCAGCGGTGTAAGGCTTCCCCTTGTCTATGGTAGCGGCATTATCGGTATCACGATTATGCTAATCGAGCTTGTGGTTCTCGTGGGCCTTCCTGTCGTGGTTCTGATGCTTTTTTACTGGTTGGGCAGCGTGATTCACGGGGCGGTTCCTGTTATTCCCGAATCGGTTCCGATGACGATCGTGGCGCTCTGGCCTATCGCCTCGGTTGCCAACATCATCTTCAAGGCAATCAAGCTGCACATGGCTCGCGCCTAGCAGGTAGCCCGTCGCATGCCTTCCGCGTGGGGTCAGGCGAATTTGAAAGGTGAAAGAAAAGGTTTACAGTCGAGCAAATTGCTCCTGGGCCTTTTCTGTTTGCAGGCTGTGGGCTATCGTTTCGATATGCTGAAGTTCTAGGGGGATTTATGTACTGTGCAAGCTGCGGGGCAAAGATCAAAGACGGGGCGCGATTCTGTTCTGCATGCGGAAAACCGTTGGATGTGGATGATGCGCCGGCGAATGCTCAGCAGCCGCTTCCTTCAGGTACACCAAAGGCGTCTGCTGATAGAAAAGCGACAAGCGATCCTGCTGTATCTCGCGCAGAGGGCCCTTCTCCGGTGCCCTCTGATCATATGTCCTTTGCGGCCTTTATGATGCAGCGTCGGCAGATCGGCCGTTTTGCTGTGCCTACGTTTGTCACCATTCTTGCAGCAATCATCTTTACCGCTGGTGTCGCTTACGCCCTGGTCAAAGCTTACGAAGCCTTTGTGCTGCCTCAAGCGCAGCAGCAGGAGCAGCCGGCTGCAGTCGAGAAGAAGTCGTCTAAAAAGAAGGTCGCGGCAACAAACAAGAAAGCACGCAAGGCTTACGAGGGCGTGGTTGCGCGTTACGAGGACTTTGCGAGCTATTGCGAGCAGAAGGGGGCTGGTGCTGCCAGCTACGACGACTGGGCCCAGGGACGCGGTGGTGATTCTGGACTGGGGCAGATATTCGTTTATAACAACCAGACTGCCCCCGGCTTTTTAAGCTACTACTATGCTTTCGATGATTTGAGCGGCGACGGAATTGACGAGCTGCTTGTTGGGTTTGTCGATGCGCAGAACGATATTTCGGCGATTGTGGGTGCCTACTGCTTTGTTGATGGAGAGGCCGTTTCGGTTATGCCTTCGTCAGAGATGGTAGAAGGCTCCAGCAATATGACGAATCAGTATGACGGTTTTATTGCTCAGGGTGAGAGCCAAGTCATTACTGTCTGTAAGGACGGCATCGTTAAATTTACTTGTAGTCAGGATTGTAACCAGGCAGATTTCTATATTTCGCTTACTGCAAAGGGTCCTGAGGTCGTAGACGCGGTGCAAATTCAAAATAAGGAATTCGATAGGCAGAATGGCGCCTACTTGGTGAGGACCGTTGAGGATGGTGGCAAACCGCAGGAGGCGATGGTTCAGGGGCGTGAGGAAGCGTGCAGAATTCTTGACGAGCTCGCCGGGAAGTATCCGGAGGCCGACATTGAAATGCCGTCCGCAAGCAGCGATATGTGGAAGGCATTCAAAGGGGTGGAGCCTTCGGAGGGCTCTTTGAAGGACGGCTCTGGCACTGCGGACGATCGATCTGGCGCATCTCAAGCACCATCTGAAGCGGCATCCGATAGCAGCGACGATGGGGAGGCCGCTGCGCGCGGCGATGGCGTGATCGCCGACATGGATGCGTTCATTGCAAACGCCAAGCGCGAGTTGATTGTGCCAGATGACGCCTCTATTACGTTCAAGGTCGCTGATAAGCCAAACTATTGGGAGGGGGCGGCAACTTACGTTTGGTACGTCGAGTTTTATAAAGACGGAAAGGTCGTAGCGTCTGCGGAATGCGGCTCCGAAGGGTACCCATGTCGGTCGATTATGGCCTATCACGAGAGCTGGTAACTTTAACCGAGCCGTTTTGGCATTACAGCGCGCGCAGCTCTTATGCCTTTCCCCTTGTTCCATCCGACGAGTTTAGTTGCGGCTAAAACGGACGTTACGAAGAGCTGACCGAGAGGCCGAACGCGCTCGCCCGCTCAGCGGGTATGCCCCAAAAGGGCATCTGGGGTTCGAACCCTCCCGGTTCTTCGTCAGTTGACCAAAGGTGCGACATTATTGCCGCTCATCGGGGGTGGCTAAATGAGATGACTTGAGGGCTATAATTAGCCAAGCTAAGTTGGGGACAGATTGAGGCGCACAGGCTTTCGATGCGCCTGTCGACTCGGCAGTTCACAATTTATTAGACACGCGGAACGCGTGGTTTGGGATTAACGAAAGGAATCAGCATGTCACTGTTCCATAGCGATAACGAAAAGGAAGAAAAGCACAGCGGAATTCTCGGTGCCTTTTCTGTCGACAATATCAAATGGGAGCCTGGCAACGACGAAGATGCCTCGCTTGTCTCATTCCGCTATCCCTACGAGGATTTTCCCAACGGGTCCTATCTTCAGGTTGCGCAATCGCAGATTGCCGTTTTTACCAACAATATGGGGGCGGGCAGTTCTACTGACGCTACGGGTGCCGGCGATTCTCAGGTAAGCGTGTTTGTCGGTCCGTGCAAGATCAAGCTCGACACGGGAGACAGCCGATTCGCCCCGTTCCGCAATGCCGCCCATTCGCTTACCGGCGGTAGCTCGGCGTTTCATTCCGTTGTGTACTTTATCAATACTAACTACATGAACGAGCTGCGCTGGGGCACGACCGAGCCCATCATCGTCCAAGACCCTGAGGAAGACGTCAACGTTCATGTTCGCGCCTTCGGTTTGTTTGGCGCGCATATCGAGCAGAATGACTCGAGCCTGGTTCCCATTCAGGTGAGGAAGTTCCTCATTAAGGTCGTGGGCACGCGAGATCGCTATACGCGAGAAGAACTTACTTCCTTTATGCGGGCAAAAATCCTTGAGTATGTTCCTGACCTGCTTGCCAAGGCGATTGTTGACCAGGAGGTTTCCGTTCTTAAAATTGCGACGCATCTGAGCGACTTCTCGTCTCAGATGCAGGGCAAGCTCGTTAACTATTTCGATGAGTTTGGTCTCACGCTCGATAACTTCTCGTTCAACAGCATCAAGCCCTTCGAAGAGGATCTTGCTGCCATCAACGAGATGAAGATCCAGCGTAAGCGGAGCATTCTCGAGGCGCAGGGTAACGCTGCCCAGATGGACATCGAGTCCGAGGCACTTGCCAGGAAGCGTGCGCGCGAAGGCTACAACTATCAGCAGGAGCGCGGCATGGACGTAATGGAGAGTGCTGCGGGCAATGAGGGGAGTGCCGCATCGGGCTTCATGGGAGCCGGCATGGGACTCGGCATGGGCGTTGGCATGGGCGGTGCATTTGGAGCTGGCTTCTCCAACTTGGCCAACCAGACCATGGGCGCTGTTGCTCCCATGGTTGGAACGGCTTCCGCGTCCGCAGGTATGCAAAACGGTCCCGTGTGTCCCAGTTGCGGAAACGTTAATCCGATGGGTGCTAAGTTCTGCCTGGAATGCGGACAAAAGCTCGAGCAGGGTGTTGCGTGTTTGGCGTGTGGGCATCTTAACCCGGTCGGTGCCAAGTTCTGCCTGGAATGCGGGAACCGGTTGATCTCGCCAAGGTGCCCGAGCTGCGGAGCCGAGTTGCCCGAAGGGACCAAATTCTGCCCCGATTGTGGAACTAAGATCCAATAAGGAGAAACAAAGATGAACGGTTCTGTTAAACGTGTCATTTTGGGCGAGGCAATCGTCTTGGTGGCGTGGCTTGTAATCATGTTTGTCTGCAAAAACGCGCTGATGAACCCTATCGTCTTTGCTATTTCGCTTGGCTTTGGGGTTTTGGCTTTTGCGGCGGCTTCGATTTCGGCTGCCATGTCCGATAAGCAGTCCACGGTCAAAAGCACGACCGAAATCCATTATTTGCCGGTCGCATCCAGCTGTGCCTACTTTGTCGTTGCCCTTCTGGCCAACACGTACTTTGTGTTTGCGGCATATGGGTGGGGCGGCAGCACGATTCCAGTCGTCGTAAACGTTGTCCTTCTTGCTGTGCTTGTCCTTGTGCAGATGGGTCTAGGCTTCAATGGCCGCCAGGTTGACCAAAAGGTTGCTGCCGTGGCCGCAAAGACGGTTCAAACGGCGCAGTTCGGATCGTATGTGGGACAGCTCCTCGCCGTGGCGCAGGACGCTCAGGTCAAAGCCGAACTCAAAGCGCTTAAGGATGACATCTCCTTTAGTTCCAACATGTCGCAACCCCATGTTCAAGAGATCGAGCGACAGTTCTCCGCAGCGCTTGAGGCGGTCTCGAATTCCATGAGTGCCGATGAGCCGGCAGATGTTACGGTTGGCCTTGTCCATGATGCGCGCAATATCTGGAAAAAGCGCAATGCGGCGCTGACCGCTGTCAAATAAGGGCTCGCGCTGCTTTTTGCCAGGGCACTTTGATGGTTGAAGTGGGGGAAGCTATTGGAAATCAACGGAATAACTTGTGAGGGCTGCGGCAGCACCGATGTCGAGTTTGACCCCGCAACTCGAAAGGTTCATTGCAGCCAGTGCGGTCGCGAGATGTACTATTCGCGGGCGCGTCTGGGGGCCACGGGCAAAATCGCGTTTGCCAAGGACAATGCCATCAAGTTTTTTAAGGGTGGCAACTTCCCGGAGGCCCGCAAATTTGCCGCGGACGTGCTCAATATGATGCAAGACAACGCGGCAGCACAGTTTATGGTTGCGTACTGCGATGAGTTTTGCGAAGGTCTTTCGGGTTCGATGACGGTTTTCTTTAAAAGGGCCGAAGATATCCCTCTCGAATATGACGAAGTGCGTGACTTGATCGACTTGTTTGAGTCGACGCTCTACAACATGCGTGACTTTGAGGTTCAGATGGTATCGCTCGTGGTCGCCAATATGCAGAGCATGGAGGATCGGTCTCGGCTTGAGAGCTTTATCGATGCTGTGTGCCCGTTCTGCATAGCGCGGTATGCTTCGGAAGACTTTATGACCGCAGAGCGGGAGAGCTTCTATCAAGATATCGCCGCCAACTGCAACATACCCAAAACGTGTCTCGCACTACTCAAGGGCATTAGAGAGAACCCCGGGTCCCCCTATAAAACTGGTTCGTTTACGTTACGAAGAAGGACCTCGTACTTTCTCGAACACTATGTGGAGCCCGTCGGGCGCATCGTCAATTCGATGAAGGCAAGCCAATACAAACAGAAGTTTCTTGTGGCCTATCAGCAGGTGTCCGAGCAATACCGAAGCATGGCCTCTCAATAAAGCGGATGGCGGGTGCTTACTCGCTTAAAGCTATTGGATGATCTAAACAGTTCAAACTGAAAGGTGGTACAGATGAGTGATTCGGGATTAGATACTGCCCTTATCGAGCGCAGGATCGCCGCTATTGGAACAAAAGTTGACCAGATGACCACGAAGGTCGATAAGGTCGAATCCCAAATGGAGGAAGTGCGGAAGGACCTTAAAAAGCTCCGAAAGGACTTTCTCGAGATGATGCTCGAACAGCGTCGTACCGCCGCACTTGAGCAGGCGACTACGGAGCTCGTGAGCGTCCGGCAGGAGATGGACAAGAAGTTCGGCAACTACTCGGTGGTTCGAAACACCATGGTCGGTATTCTCCAGGCAACCGATGCAGCGCTCGTGCGCAAGGCGACGATTTCGACGGTCTCCGAGGAGTTAATGATTTCTACCCCGGACTACTGGCTGGCGCCTGTCCTGGTTGCCCTTGCGGCATGGATCAACAACAACCGAGATCTTGCGGAGCGCGCAATACGTGAGGCTGTCAAACGTGACAACGAGCACACGTCGCTTGCGATGGCTCTGATTTGCAGACGTAATAACCGCACGGCTACGTGCTACGAATGGCTCGCACGCTACTTCTCGACGCAAAACGCCGCCCGTATTGATGCCGATGCGATGGTCTACATTGATGCCTATATCAACGGTATCTTTGGCACCGACGAAAAGCACCTGTGCGATGACTATATGGCGGGCTGGATCGAGCAGATCAGAAATCAGAGCCCTGAGTTCGAGAATGAGCAGTCTAAGTCATGGGCGGAGTACTTTACCGGCTACGAGGAGGATATGAGCTCGAGATATCCGGCGCTCAAGGTGGTGGTCAAGGAGTTTGACTACATCAATAAGTATCTCGGAAAAGTCGAGGCAATCGAGAGCATCTCCAATGACTTCGCCGACCTCAAGGCTTCTGATGTTGACGAGAGGACGCTTGCCGAGCAGGTTGACAGGCATTTGATGGAGCTCGTTAACTCCGATGACTCCAAGGAGCGAAATTTGCGTCGTCAGGAGGAGTATCTTCTTGCGGTCAAAGCATTTGGCGGAGACGTGGACCGCGCCCGAGAGCTCGTCAATCGTCGGCGCGATGAGAAGCGTCAGCAGACGATGAACATCATCGACCAGATGACACGCTCGATGCGCGACCAGAGCGCGTCCGTGGATGTGCATAAAAAGAAGACCGCGATTCAGTTTTTGGGTTCCTATATCAACGGTGGTTTCAACCGGTATCGCAAGAGCGATGTCCCCGAATTTCCGCAGGCGATCACCCTTGACTTCGACGGATGGACAAGCAGGGCGGTTACCGGCGATGAGGGTAATGCGCTGCGCGGCGATTATGTTCGCTATGTCGGTGAAGAGAAGAAAAAGGAGCTCGCTGAGCTTGATGTCAAGATCGCGAAGGGCAACAAGAGCTACAAGATAGCGGCCGTTGTCCTCGCTGTTTTGGGAGTGGCTCTCTTTGCATTTGTAAACCAGGTTATTGGCATTCTGCTTCTTGCGGGGGCAGGCTATTGTCTAGTAAAGACGAGCCTCTCGGGCAAGCAGCGCGCTGCGGAGGCAGAAGAGATTGAGGCCAAATACTCCAAACGCATCCAGGAAGGCTGTTCCGAGATCGATCTGGCGCTTAATCAGTGGAAGAGCGCGAAGGAAGCGGCGGCCGAGCGCAGCGACCTGCTTAAGCTCGATAAGGTTGCCTAGCCGATAGGATTGACTCGATAACCATGAATGGAGTGAAATAGATGACTGATGAAGTGACTGATTTCGACCATAACGATGCTGCGATGCAGGACTTCGATGCATTGAGCGAGCTCGATAGTCTGTTTGAAGAGGACGAGCGACTGAAGCAAGCTGAGAACAATGTTTTGACTCAAAATCTCTCAGGCTTTGCAAACTGCTTTCCCGATTGGGATTTGCATCCGCCGGTAGCGTAGAAAAGCGCTTGAAACACAAGCTGCGATCATTTGGAAACATCGATGTTTCTGCGGGCTAGAAGCCATGGGGCTTTTGGCCCGCTGTCTTTCATGTGCCGGTCGGCGGCATAGGGCATCAACCGTATTCTAGGTTCTTGGACGACAGGCCGACTCGCTTCGGATCGGGCGCTACACCAACTTTCTCGAGACTACCAATCTGACAGGGCCTCGTCCGCGTGTGGACGGGGCCCTTTTGCGTGGCCTTTTATGTCTGCTATACTGCTAGCAAGTAGGAAGGAGCCGCTATGGGAACGGCAATGGTGCAGCTCAACACACGAATCGATCCTATGCTCAAGGCTGGTGGTGATGCGGTCCTGACTCGCAATGGATTGGGGCCGAGTGATGCCATTCGCGCGCTTTGGGCCTATCTTGTCGAGCATCAAGCGCTGCCGGGATTTATGGTGGCGGATAAGCGCGAGGCGCCCCGTGCGGAGAGCCTGGCCGAGCAGGGGTGTGGCCTAGCTTTTTCCTCGTTGGGGCTAAGCGCTTCGGATTTTGCGCCAGCTGAATCGTCTGCGGAAGACTGGGATGCCGTACGCGATGATATGTATGACGCGATGATTGCCGACATGGAGGCGAATTGCCGATGATCGAGGCAAAGCGCCTGCTTGTGGATACGAATGTGTGGCTTGATTATTACCTGCAAGAGGGGGCATTCGACGAAGCGAAGCACCTGGTGGAGCTTGCCGAGGCAGGAAAGATTGACCTTCTGTACGCGCCAACGACGGCAAAGGATGCGTTCTACATTTTGCCTCGGCGTCTAGCCCGGCGGAATGCGAATGGGATTAGCGTGTCGTTTGCCTCGGCGTCATGGGCCTGCATCGAGCACATGATGCAGGTGGCAGCTGCCTCTCCGCTTTCGTTGGCAGAGTGCGAGATGGCGCGCATGCTTGGCAAGCGTATGCCGGATCTTGAAGACAACCTCATCATCGCTTCGGGCGAGACGGCAGATGTTGACTACGTGGTCACGAGTGACCGGCGCATGCTGGAGGCGATGCCCGAAGTTTGCCTGACGCCTGCCCGCGCACTCGATGTGATTGGAATCCTCGACTAACCTTGCCTGCCTCGTTTCGTTATCATATGGGGCATTGTGAACCTCATGCAACTTTGGAGGACGGTATGGCGGATAACGCCGAGATGCTATTCTCGCCCGAGCTGGTGTTTTTTGATTGGGAGTGCGCGACGCCGGATGAAATGATTGCGCGGCTCGAGGACGAGCTTGCGCCTCGCGGCTACATTGCGCCCGGTTGGCTCGATGCCGTCCGCACGCGCGAGGATGCCTATCCCACGGGTCTTGCCATGCCGGCGGCCAACATCGCCATCCCGCACACCGATCCGGGGTTTGTGGCTAAGCCCTATATCGCGGTGGTGAAGCCCGCGGCGCCCGTGACGTTTAATGCTATGGCGGGCATGGGTTCCCCCGTGCCGGCGCAGATCATCATCAATCTGGGCATCGCCGAGCCGGGCGGCCAGGTCGAGGCCCTGCAATCGCTTATGAATATCTTTATGGATGCCGACGCCGCAGCCGATGTACTCGGCCAGACCACAAGCCAAGGCATGGTCGATGCCATCCGCCGTCACTTTTAGGGCCGGCACTTGGGGACTGTCCCTAACTGCCGGCAGAAAAGGAACGTCCCTAACTGCCAGCTGCCAGAGCTGTCCCCTTTACACCAAAATGGTGCAGATTAACCTGTCCCCCATGCACCAGGTGTGTCGCGGGGGCCGCGTTGTGACACAATGGCGTTTGTTCGATTCGTGATGCGAAAGGCCAAACATGGCAAACAAGAAAAAGAACCCCGAGGCCGCGCCGACGCCCGAGCAACAGGCTCGCGCTGCCTCCAGCTCTCGTAAGAAGCAGCGCAAGACGTACGTGTCTAAGACCGTCAAGATCGTCCTGGTGGTTATCGGTGTGCTGGCAATGCTGCTTTCCGTCTCGGCCATGGCATGCTCCGGTCTTATGTCGCAGGCAGAGGATACCTCGAGCTACAAGCTTACCGGCGGCGTCGCCGCCACCATCAACGGCACCAACCTCACCGAGGACACCGTGACCAAGCAGATCATGAGCATGCG
>UQKV01000039.1 GCA_900541665.1 uncultured Collinsella sp. | reverse complement strand
CTGGTGATCTCCGCCTTGAGAGGGCGGCGTCCTAAACCGCTAGACGAACGGGCCATATGTAGCAAATGCAATGGCTGGGATGGAGGGAGTCGAACCCCCATTGACGGAACCAGAATCCGCTGTCCTGCCATTAGACGACATCCCAATGACTGCATCGCTGCGCTCGGCTGTGCCTTTGCGCAAGAAAGAAATATACGGGAAGTCCCGCCGTGACGCAAGCCCTAATTTTGACTTTTTTGAAATTCAGTCAAATACGGCCAACACGTGAAGGACCTGTGAAGCGCCAGCGACACGTACGGCGCCAAAGCCCGTAAAACATCCCACATCTACCGCTGGTAGATTACAACAATGCAGCACTCACGGCTGATGGCACAATCGAACCGTCATCATTGCACGGATATCGAGGTACCATGGACGAAGAGCTTGATTGCCTATGGGAGACCCTGGGCCTCGAGATCACTGCCGACCTTTGGCCCGAACGGGACAAAATCCATCCCACACTGCGCCCCGCCATCACGGTGATGCAGGCAAAATACCGCCGTGCATCCTTTTTGATCATGCGGATGTCATGGCACGCGGGACTCCCCGACCTTAAGCGAATCCAGGCAAGCCTCGTCGAGTTGTCCGGTATGCCGACCGTCATATCCGAGGCGCACCTGGAGCAGCGCCAGCGCGAGCGACTGCAACAGCAGCGGATTCCCTTTATCTGCCCCGGCGTTCAGGCATATCTGCCCTTTATGGACGAGGAGTACTGGAGCGGCAAGCCCAACAAGCACGTAAAGGTCTACGATCCGCACGAATGGGCGCAGCTCAAGGATTGAGCCGAGCGAGCCCTCCGATGGAAAACACGTCCCACCCCGAGCGCTCAAAACGGGTCGCGCTTTCCGCAGCCGCTACAGCAACGCCTCGGCCCAAGCCGATTCCCTAAAGCCGGGAATCGCAAAGTCGTCGCCCACCAGCAGCGGACGCTTGACCAGCATGCCGTCGGTCGCCAGCAGCTCGTAGCACTCCCGATCCGTCATGCCCGCATCCAGACGCGCCTTCAGGCCCAGCTCTCGATATTTCATGCCCGACGAATTAAAGAAGCGCCGCACCGGCAGCCCCGAATGAGCAATCCAGGTCGCAAGCTCATCAGCCGTGGGATTGTCCAAAACGATATCGCGGTCGATATACTCTACCCCGTGTTCGTCCAGCCATGCCTTGGCCTTCTTACAGGTCGAGCACTTGGGATATTCAACAAACAGTACGGTCATGGGAATCCTCCGAATATAGATCGGCCAACGCAGGCACACGCCACACGAGGCGCCTTCGTATGATGGGCCAATTGTAGCCCACGGGTCACACGCTAAACGAACCGTACCCCGAATCCGCGCTTGATAAACGGCAGCAGCTCCATTGCCTCGGGCGTGATATGGCCCGCAACGTTCATGCGCTCGTCACCGGGAAGATCGACCCGCGCAATCTCAAGCTCGCCTTCGTAGCGCCCATATCCGCTATTGCTCACAGCGATCGACCCCGCCTTTCGCGGCAGGCCGGCTCCGGCATCCGTCGGCACGGAATCCGGCTTATGCGTCGTACGTGACTCCTGAGACCTAAAGATGAGGACGCTCGAGTCGGGCCGGTCGTGATGAATCTGCCCGCGCACATAGGCATAACCGGGCTCAAGCTCGCATTGCAGGTCCACGTATCCGGCGGAAACTTGAGCAAACTGCGCCCAGCCCGCATCGGATAGATCGGGGTCGCCGACCAACACAATGTCGCAATCGGCGCCATGTGCAAGCTCAAGCATATTGAGAGCAACCTTTGACGCGCGACCGCGCTGCGCCTCGACCGTCGGCAGTCCCTCGAATACCGGCCCGCGAACGTTAGCATCACCCGGCACAAAAGCCATGATTTCGAATCCAAGCGCCGCAAGACGAAGATTCGTCCGAGCAACATCTTCAAGAGCTAAACCGGTATAAGGCTTGGGGTAAAAATTGTGGCAGGCGGCAAAACGAGTCACATCGGCACCGGCCTCACGCCACGATGCGATTTCATCAGAACTCACCGTCGATGCATTGACCACAATGCGAAATACACCGGACAGCTCCGCGACCCGCTGGGCGCTAAAGCCATAGTCCAAACGAAGGTATTCCAACCCCAGATCGCGCAGGTCCTCGATACGCTCAAGCCCGAGCAAATCGCACGTACGCGGCCCCACATCGGCAATGAGCGCAATGCCGCGGGCGGAAAGCAGCGACAGCACATGACGGACCTTATCGGCATACGCCGCTCCCCCATCCTCGGGAATATGCAGTGAGGTAAACGCATAGCGCGCACCCGCCGCGGCACCGTGCTCAATCGTCCGCTCAATATCCTGCAGAGGGCTGGAAAGATAAATCGAAATACCCGTTTTCACGCTTCAACGCTCCTTTAAAAAAGGCCGGCGGAGCAGTTAGCCCCGCCGGCACAACCATAGCATCAAGAAATCTGCCGCGCGCCGCGAACCCCGAGCAACACGGCTCGCGATATCAAACTACTCGCCAAAGAACTCATTGATCTTCTGCTCGTCGACGCCAAAGAACCACGTCAGGACAAAGCCGGCGGCATAGGCAAGCAGCATAGCGGCAACGTAGCCGAGCTGCTGGCCAGGAACAACGATCAGCAGGCCAAACAGACCGGAAACGCCCTGAGAAACCGTGCCGATGTGAAGCAGCGCCGCGAGCGCGCCGCCAAATCCGGCACCCAGGCAGGCCGTCACAAACGGACGAACGAGCGGCAGCGTAACGGCATACATCAGAGGCTCGCCCACACCCAGGATTCCAACGGGAATGGACTCTGCGACGTACTTCTTGAGCTTGGCGTTCTTGGTCTTAAAGTACAGCGCCAAACCGGCACCGACCTGGCCGCCGCCAGCCATCATAAGGATGGGGAGCAGGTAATTGATACCCTTGGTAGCGCCGTCGGGATCGTTGAGCATAGCGTGGATCGGCGTGAGCGCTTGATGCAGGCCGACGGACACCAGCGGCAAGAAGCCTGCCGACAGGATATAGCCGCCCAGGACGCCCAGCTTCTCGAAGATAAAGGTCAAAACGCTAAAGATGGCAGTCGTCAGCCATGCGCCAACCGGCTGGATGACGAGCATCAGAGCAAAGGCGCCGATGATGAGCACCAGCAGCGGGGACAAAAACGTGTCGAGTGCGTTGGGCATAACCTTGCGAATCTGACGCTCCATCCAGGCAAAAAATGCGCCAGCGATGAGAGCCGCGATCATGCCGCCCGCTGCGGGGTTGTACTGCGCACTGGTGAGCGGCAGCAGAATGGCAGTGGCAGGATCAGCCGCGCCAGGCGCAAGCAGGGGCATGGCACTGTTGGCGATACACATCATGCCGGCGATGCCGCCCAGCGCAGCGGAGCCACCAAACTCACGTGCCGCGTTATAGCCCACCAAGATGGGCAGATAGGCAAACAGGGCCCAGCCCATGGAACGAATGCCCTGGTACCACCACTCGCCTGCAAGCGCGCCTGCCGTCGAGACGTTAATGACGTTGCAGATACCGTTGATGAGGCCAGCCGCAATGATGCCGGGAAGCAGGGCGACGAAGACATTGGAAATCTTCTTGAGGAAGGCCTGAACCGGCTTAGACTCGTACTTGGCCTTCTGCGCGGCCTTGTTTGTGGCCGCAGCGTCAACCACGCTCTCGTCAGCAACGCCTTTCGCAAGGCCGGTGAGCTTGGAGAACTCCTCGAGCACCTTATTCACCTTGCCCGGACCCAGCACGATCTGCATCGTGTCATCCTCAACCAGGCCCATCACGCCGTCGAGCGCCTTAATGCCCTCCGTGTCGACGTTGCCCGTGTCTTTGACGGTCACGCGCAGGCGCGTCATGCACGCCGCGTTTGCGAGCACGTTGTCTTTACCGCCCAAAAGGTCCAGCAGCTTTTGAGCCAGCTCTTTGTTCGTCATAACTCCTCCTTGTATTGGGTATCTCGTCTAGATGTCATATCAGCTCACGCCGTGCACCTATTGGACATCGGCATTGCTCTTCTCATGGCCACTCACCGCAGTACGGACATGGCCGTGCGCCCGTTCAAGAGCTACCGCAGCCTGCTCGGCATCGCAGTCCAACAGCACCGAGACAATAGCGGTTTTTACGTGGCCGCCGGCATCCGCAAGCGCCTGAACAGCGCGCTCGCGCGTGCAGTCGGTCGCTTCCATCACGATGTTCCGGCCGCGCACCACCAACTTCTCGTTCGTCTGCTGCACATCGACCATCAGGTTTTGGTATACCTTGCCGATCTTGACCATGGCACCGGTCGAAATCATGTTGAGAATGAGCTTTTGAACCGTTCCCGCCTTGAGCCTCGTTGAGCCGGTCAGCACCTCGGGACCGGGCACGGGCTCAATGGCAAGATCTGCGCTCTCCCCGATCTTCGACCCTTGGTTGCAGGCAATTGCAATGGTCTTGCACCCAGTTGCCTTGGCGCACACAAGGCCGCCCACCACATAGGGAGTACGACCGCTTGCCGCCAGGCCAACGACAAGATCCTTGTCCGAGAGTCCACGCTCCCGCAGGTCGCTCGCGCCAAGCTCCTCGCTGTCTTCGGCACCTTCGACAGCCTTGATAAACGCCGTCTCGCCTCCGGCAATGAGCCCGACAATCAGATCGGGTGACACGCCAAACGTGGGCGGACACTCCGAAGCGTCGAGTACGCCCAGACGACCGCTGGTGCCTGCGCCCATGTAAAAGACGCGCCCGCCGCGCTCGAGTGCCTCAGCAGCCCAGTCGATTGCTGTGGCAACCTGGGGCAACACTTTCGTGACCGACTGGACGGCACGAAGATCCTCATCGTTCATCGTCGTGACGATTTGCAGCGATGTCATCGTATCGAGGTCCATTGACCTTTGATTACGCTGTTCGGTCGTGAATTTTGTTAAATCGAGCATTTCATTCACCTCATCTTTCCTGTTTCTCGATGTAGTTTTGCTTAATGACATGCGTCGCCCGTTCGTAGTCGCTGGCAACGTAAGCAGCGTACAGGGCATCGACAACCATAAGCTGGGCCATACGCGAAGCCATGGCACCGCTGCGGACCAAGGGTTCACTCGCAGCGACGCCGAGCACGGCATCGGCCATGGTGGCAAGCTTGGATGATCCATCTACTTTGGTAACGGCCACGACGGGACAGTTGTGACGTTGAGCCTCGGCGGTGCAGTCCAGCACCTCTTGCGTCAAGCCCGAGTAGCTAAAGGCGATTGCCATATCGCCCTCATGCATGTTCTTGGCACACAAGAGCTGATCATGCCAGTCGTCGTACAGATGGCACTCTTTGTCGACACGCATGAGCTTTTGCGCCAGATCGTGCGCGACCAAACGGGAGGCACCAATACCGAACAGATTGACCGCGCGTGCCCGCTTAAGATAGGCCGCACATCGCTCCAAGACGGTGTAATCGAGCGTTCGCGCCGTCGCTTCGATCGTGCGCACGTTGCTTTTCATCACCTTCCCCACGATACGTTCGACGCTGTCATCCATGGAGATGTCCTCGAGGGCAACGTCTTTCTTGTCACCCAAGAGCGCCAGCTCGGCAATCAGTTCGCGCTGGAACTCCTTGTAGCCCGCAAAACCCAAACGCTTGCAAAAGCGCAAAATGCTCGAGGGCGAGGAGAACGTGACATCGGCAAGACCGCGGACGGACAGCCCGACCACCTCGTGCGGATGAGCGCTTACATATGCGATGACATTGCGTTCCGCCGGGCTCGCGCTGAGCTCACGCTCGCGAAGCCGCAAAAGCAATCCGTTTGCCATCTCAAACACCTCCGTTGAGAAGAATTAAAGACCAACGAACGATTCGTACCGGATATAAACAGCTTTTACGGTACATTGTGCCGCATCGTGGCGCACAAAGGGCGAGCGTTCTACCGCTCGCCCCTCAAATCCGACCGCTCGGAAATACGCGCGACACAAAATAATTCAACGAGGCCGCATTATCAGAAACGGGTTTGTTACCGGCTAGCGCCTCGCATGGGCGCCGATCGGCCGAGTCGCATGGCGCACCAACGCCGCTGTCAGCAATACCAACAGCATGGCGGTAACATAGCCCGCAGCATCGAATCCTAAATCGATAACGTCGAAATGCCTGCCGGGAACAAAGATCTTATGTACCTGATCGCCAACGGAGCAGGCGGCGCAAAAGAGCAATACGGGCACGCAACGGGAGCATACGCTCCACGGACGCCTGGAAAAGCAAACCACGACCACGGAGGCGAACAATCCGACGAAGAAAAACTCTACGGTATGGGCAACGCGACGGACGTTCGTGCCCACCCACATGCGAATGGAAGCAAGTCGGCCAGACCGGACATTCGAGGCAGCCGAATCGGTGCCCCCGGTCATTCCGTTCTCCGCCTGAGCTTCACCCGTGGCATCGACAGCCTGAACGCCCGTAGCCTGGCCCTCCACCACACGCGCGGTAGACTCGCTCAGCAACGACGTCTCCACCGCATTTTGCTCCGTCAGCACCCAGATGCCCGCCAGCGTTGCAGCGAACAGAACGATCGCGGTCCATCCGATTATTTGTTTTACGCGCGCCAAGGGCCAACCTCCTTTTTTGAATATCAGCGAGTGTAGCCCCAAATGACATCGTCACCGTATCAAAATTTGAATCGCAACAGGAAGCGACAAGGCGACGCAAACCTCTACCCTGCCTCGCGCATCCAGCGATCGAACGTCCCCACGCACACGCCCAGGCACTTTGCTGCCTGGCTGCGGGTAATATCGCCTGCCTCATAGCTATCGCGTACCAGCTCAAACTGAGGAGGGCACGGCTTGCGAGGTCGACCGAAACGGACCCCTCGCGCCCGCGCCGCTGCAATTCCCTCCGCTTGGCGCCGATGGATATTCTCGCGCTCCACCTGCGCCACGTAGCTCAGCAGTTGCAGCACAATATCGGCAATCAGGACGTTGGTCACATCCGGCGCGCCGCTGGCCCTAGCGCGCGTGTCAAGCAATGGCATGTCCAACACCACAATGGCAACCCCGAGCTCCTTGGTAATGCGTCGCCATTCCTCAAGAATCTCGGAGTAATTACGGCCAAGTCGGTCGATAGAAAGCACCACCAGCACGTCCCCGTCTCCCAGGACGTGCAGCAGCTCGCGATAACGCGGTCGATCGAAGTCCTTGCCGCTCGCATGGTCGGCATAAATATTCGCCGAGCCCACGCCATAGGCGCCCAGCGCATCCAGCTGCCGATTCAGATTCTGATCGCGCGAACTCACCCGCGCATAACCGTACACCGTCGCCATCTCATCCCCGCTTTCTTGTAAACCTGCCAAAAAGGGACAGGTTTATTTTGGTAGGTTTTACCTCTCAAATAGCAGGTAAGCGGGCGGCCGAGCAGACGGCAAGGTAGCCACTATTCAAATGCGGAGGGCGGCCCCGAAAGACCGCCCTCCGCTCTCCCGCCATGAGTCGAGATTTGGCTAATGGATAAGCTTAAAGTCCAAGTGCCCACGCGTGGTATTGACGCGCGAGACCTCGATAATCACGCGCTGGCCCAGTTCATAGCGAGTCCCCGTGTCGGCGCCCGTCAGCGCAAGCGCGTCCTCGTCGAACTCGAACCACTCGTTGCCCAGGCTCTTAATTGAAACCAGGCCCTCGACCTGTGTTAGGTCCAAGCGCACAAAGAGGCCCATGCTGCTAACCCACGAGACGGTTCCGGCATAGCGCTCACCCAGACGGTCCTCATAGTACTGGGCAATCTTGATCTTTTGCGTCGCATGGCTGGCGGCATCTGCCGCGCGCTCGGCATCGCTGCATGCGCGGCAGATCTGCGGCAGAATGCGCGGCAGCGACTCGCGCCCCTTGCCGATCAGCCGCGGCGTACGGACCAAGGCGTCCTTGCCGCCGAGCTGCTCATAGGCCAACTGCAGTTTGAGCACGCGGTGCACCACCAGATCGGGGTAGCGACGGATGGGACTCGTAAAGTGACAGTAGCACGGCGCGGCGAGCGCAAAGTGGCCCTCGTTGCGCGGCTTGTACAGCGCGCGCTGCATGCTGCGCAGAAGCAGCGTGTTGACGAGCGGTGCGTTGGCCGTACCGGCGGCAGCATCGACTGCAGCCTGCAGCTCATCGGGACTCCCCAGGGCAATACCGGCAGCACGGCGATCGTCGATGATGCCTAGCTGCGCCAGCGCAACGGCGGCACCGTGCAGGCTATCGGGGCTCGGATCCTCATGCACGCGATAGCAGGCCTCGATATCACGGTCTGCCAGCCACTCTGCAACGCACTCGTTGGCGAGCAGCATGGCTTCCTCGATAAGCGACGTGGCACACGAACGCTCACGCGCCACAATCTGCACGGGCACTCCGTCCTCATCCAATAGAGCGCGAATCTCGGCCGTGTCAAAATCGACTGAGCCGCGGGCGCGACGAATACGACGGCGAAGTTCGGCGAGTTCGTTGGCGGCGACAAGGAAATCGCCGAGGTCGACGTTGTAGCCGCAGGCGGCCTCCTCGCACGCAAGACCGCGCTCAAGCGCTTCCTCGCGCGAGGTCTCGGCAGCCGCAACATCCTCGGCCGCACCCTCCAACACCGAATACTCAACCGCGCCGGCACGCACCAGCAGCGCCTCGGCGCCGTCATAGTCCATACGCACACGCGAGCGAATCACGCTGGGGTACGGATCGTAATGCCGCACGCGACCCTGCTCATCGAGCTCGATATCGACGGTAAACGCAAGGCGGTCCTCGTCGGGACGAAGCGAGCACAGGTCATTGGACAGGCGTTCGGGCAGCATGGGAAGCACGCGATCGGCCAGATACACCGATGTCGTACGATGGCGAGCCTCAAGATCGATATGCCCGTCCCAAGCCACATAGTGTGAAACGTCGGCGATATGCACGCCCAGCTTGTAGCCACCCTCGGGCATACGCTCCAGCGAAATGGCATCGTCAAAGTCGCGCGCGTCGACCGGGTCGATCGTGATGACAAAGCGGTCGCGCAGATCGCGGCGGAGCGGGTCCTTAAGCGCCGCGGACACATCGAGCGAAAGCCCCTCGGCCTCGTCTAGCGCGGCCTCGGGATAGCTATCGGTATAGCCGTAACGCGCCATCACATATTGAACGCCCAAATCGGGCGCGTCATCTCCGCCAATGCGGCGTTCGATCGTCACGGTGCCCGATTCCAGGCGCGTCGGGTAGGTCAAAATGCGCGCGACAACAGCATCACCCGGGTGGACACCCAGACGATCCGCCGAGGTATCCTCGGGCAGAATGAAGAAGTCGGCCTTCAGGCGCGAATCGAGCGGCTCAATCACACCGAGCGGACCGGCGGTCTGGTACGTGCCCACCACGCTTATGGCTGCGCGCTCAACCACGCCCTCGATCACGGCGCGCCGCTCACCGTGCGGGCTGTTCTTAATGCTCACGGCAACGGTATCGCCATCCATGATCTCGCGCTTACCGCGGCCCATGACCTTGTAGTCGCCGTTTTCGGTTACAACGTAGGCGCTATGCTCATGGAGCTGCACGCGCCCGGTCAGGCTCGGACGGCGTTCGCTGCGCACCGGCCCGCGCTTATTGCGAGCTCCACGCTTATGCTTGTTATTGCGCCCCATGGCGCCTCCTAACTATCGATTGCGAACTCCAAAGAGTCTACCCAAATGATTCGCTTTCCTGCCGTCCCCTAGGGATCAAAAAACGGGCCGCCCCATAAGAGACGACCCGTTGGAAGGGATGAATTCCAGGCATGCCTACACGCGCAGGTAGCGACGCATGGCGATGGCAGAACCAAAGAGACCGATAATCACGCCGACCAGAATCAGCGCAGCATAGGTCACCAGGTAGTACTGCATCGGCAGGGCAAACGACATCCAGCCGATGCTCTCCTGCAAACGCGGAATCATCAGATTGCGCAGCAGCTCCAGAACGCCGATGGAAAGCAGCGAGCCCAAAATGGCCTGCAGTACGCCCTCGGTGATAAACGGACCACGAATGAAGCCGTTGCTAGCGCCGACCAGACGCATAATCGCAATCTCACGGCGACGCGCCGTGATGGACAGGCGAATCGTGTTGTTGATGAAGATGAATGCGATAAAGGTCAGAAGGCCAACGAGCACCACGGCGGCGATGCGGATGTAGTTGGTCACCTGGAACAGGCGGCTCACTTCCTCCTGGCCGTACAGCACGCTCGCGTTGACGTCGCCGTCATCCGCGATCTTCTGGAAATCGGCATCCTTCTTGAGCTTCTCTGCCGTGCTCTCGACCTTGGACGGATCGTCCATCTCAATAGCGAAGGAAGCCGGCAGCGGGTTCTGGCCATCGAGCGCGCTCATGGTGGCGTCGGCGTTGCCCGACATCTTGCTCGTATACTCGGCCAGCGCGTCGTCCTTGTCCTTATAGGTCACGGACTTGACGTTATTCCACGTCTTAAGCTCGGCCTCAAAAGCCTGAACATCGGCCTGATCGGCGTCATCACTAATGAACGCGTTGATGACAACCTGATCCTCGACGGTGCCGATCACGGAGTTCAGCATCGCAGAGCCCATGATGAACAGGCCGATGATAAACAGCGAAAGGAAGATCGTGATGACGGCGCCGAGCGAGGTAGTCCAGTTACGGAAGAAGTGGCTGATTGCCTCTTTGAAGGAGTAGCCCACGTTAGTTGGTGCCATAGTTGCCGTAACCTCCCCTCTCCTGGTCGCGGATAACGTGGCCGCCCTCGAGGGCGATCACGCGACGGTGCATGCTATCGACCATCTCGCGGTCGTGCGTGGCAACGATCACGGTGGTGCCAGTGCGGTTAATACGCTCGAGCAGCTTCATGATGCCCAGCGAGATCGCCGGGTCGAGGTTGCCCGTCGGCTCGTCGCAAATCAGTAGCGGCGGACGGTTGACCATAGCGCGGGCGACGGCAACGCGCTGCTGCTCGCCACCGGAAAGCTGGTCGGGCAGCGAGTCCATCTGATCGGCCAGACCGACCAGACGCAGCACCTCGGGCACCTGGCTGCGAATGACGCCCTTGGGCTTGCCGATGCACTGCAGGGCAAACGCCACGTTTTCGTAGGCGGTCTTTTGCGGCAGAAGCTTAAAGTCCTGGAACACGGCGCCAATCTGGCGGCGCAGGAACGGAACCTTGCGGTTCTTGATCTTCATGAGGTCCTGACCGGCAACCAGGATGCGGCCGCTCGTCGGCTTGACGTCGCGGTTGAGCGTCGACAGCAGCGTGGTCTTACCCGAGCCGGAGTGACCGACCAGGAAGACGAACTCGCCCGGATAGATCTCGATGTTGATGTCGTCGAGTGCAGGCTTGTTGGGCTGTGCCGGATAGATCTTGGTGACATGCTCCATAAGGATGACGGGCTCGACACCGGCCTGCTTGGCCATCTTCTTGCGGCTGGCCTGCGGATCGATGGGCGCAAACACCGACGTAAAATCGGGGTTGTTGAGCGCGTTATCGAGGCTTGCGACCTCGGCGGCCTGATCGCTCTCGACCACCGGGGCAGCAGGCTGCGTGGGGTCGGGAATAGCGGCAAAGAGACCGGACTGCGCAGGCTGAGGAGCCGGCGTCGCAGGGGCCATGGGGTCGGGAATGCCGGCCATGGTAGGCTGCGGCGTGGCGGCGCCAGCCTGAGGCTGCTCCACGCGAGCGGTCACGGCCTGAACGGGCTCAAAACCCGCCGCACCGGAAAGCGCGACATCGCTGGTTGGATTGTAGGCAAAGGGATCGGATGCCGGCTGTGCCTGATCTGCCGGCTGAGCGGGGGCCTGAGCAACAGGCTGGCCCTCTGAATCCGGAGTGGCGAAACGACTGCCCTGGACGCCTGCCTGCGTCTTGGGGGCATCATCGCCCGCACCGGAGGTACGGAAGTGGTTACCCACTGGTGCTCCTTATCGTCGTGCGTTTAAACTACATGAGCGCTTTGTATTTTAGCAGCATTAGCTTTACTGCACATAAGAAGCATGGCGGGGTTTGGGTCTCACCGGCCGGGCGCAGGGTTACCTCCCAAATCGTCCTCGCGCATGGCCGGCATTTGTCCTGCTCCTGCGGAGCTGCGGACAAACGCCGGCCTGCGCTGCGGAAAGATTTGGGAGGTAACCCTGCGCCCGGCCTGCGGCTACTATGGGGCCGACGCACCAACTTGAGATGCCGTGCACACAAAGTTGGGAGGGTCTGAATTGCACTTTGCTGTACCGGGCTCTCTTCCCGGAGAAAGCTTCGCTTGGTGCGGTTCTGATTTAACTGAAATAAAACAGGGGCGTCCTCTTTGAGGACGCCCCTGTTATGGATTGCATACGGTTGCTGAGGCGATGCTTTGCCTCGTCTTGTCCTAGGCCAAGAACTCCTTGGTGGTCGCCACGATGTTGGCCGCGTCCAGGCCGTACTTGTGCAGGAGCTCGGCACCCGGGCCGGACTCGCCGAAGGTGTCGTTGACGCCGATCTTCTTGAGCGGCGTCGGGCACTGCTCGCACAGGACGTCGGCAACGGCGCTACCCAGGCCACCGATCACAGAGTGCTCCTCGACGGTCACGACGTGGCCGGTCTTGGTGGCGCTCTTGACGATCAGGTCAGCATCGATGGGCTTGATGGTGTGCATGTTGATGACCTCGGCGTCGATGCCCTCGGCAGCGAGCTGCTCGGCGGCCTCGAGAGCCTCGCCGACCATCAGGCCGCAGGCGATGATGGTCACATCGGCGCCCTCGCGCATGACAATGCCCTTGCCCACCTCGAACTTGTAGGTCTCGGGGTCGTTGATAACCGGCGAGGCCAAACGGGCGAAGCGCATGTACACGGGGCCGTCGCACTCGTAGGCGGCGCGCGTCACGGCACGGGCCTCCACATCGTCGGCGGGAACGATCACGGTCATGCCGGGGATGACGCGCATCAGGGCGATATCCTCGCAGCACTGGTGCGTGGCGCCATCCTCGCCCACCGAGATACCGGCGTGCGTGGCACCGATCTTAACGTTAAGGTGCGGGTAGCCGATGGAGTTGCGGACCTGCTCAAAGGCGCGGCCGGCGGCAAACATGGCAAAGCTGCTCGCGAAGGCGACGCGGCCGGTGGTCGCGATACCAGCGGCAACACCCATCAGGTTGCTCTCGGCGATGCCCACATCGAAGAAGCGGTCGGGGCAGGCGGCCTTAAACTTGCCGGTCTGCGTGGCGGCGGCCAGGTCGGCGTCGAGGACCACAAAGTCATCGTGCTCGTTGGCGAGCTCGACGAGGGCCTCGCCGTAGCTTACGCGCGTGGCGATTTTCTTGACGTCTGCCATCCTAGAGCTCCTCTCCGGCGGCCGTGAGCTCTGCCATGGCCTGCTCAAACTGTTCATCGTTGGGGGCCTTACCGTGCCAACCCACCTGGTTCTCCATAAAGGAGACGCCCTTGCCCTTCGTGGTCTCGGCGATAATGGCGGTCGGCTGACCCTTGGTGGCGCGGGCCTCGGCAAAGGCGGCGCGGATCTGGTCGAAGTCGTTGCCATCGGCGAGCTCCACCACGTGGAACTTAAAAGCACGGAACTTGTCTGCCAGCGGCATAGGGTCGTTGACCTCCTCGACGGGGCCGTCGATCTGCAGGCCGTTGTGGTCGACGATCACGCAGAGGTTATCGAGCTGCTGGTTGCCGGCAAACATGGCCGCCTCCCAGACCTGGCCCTCCTCGCTCTCGCCATCACCCAGCAGGGCGTAGGTGCGATAGTCGTCGCCCCAGTGCTTGGCGGCAACCGCCATGCCCACGGCGGCGGAGATGCCCTGGCCCAGCGAGCCGGTGGACATATCGACGCCCGGAGTGTCGTTCATGTTGGGATGGCCCTGCAGGTGACTGCCGATGTGGCGCAGCGTCTCGAGATCCTCCTTGGGGAAGAATCCGCGCTCGGCGAGCACGGCGTACAGACCCGGAGCGCAATGGCCCTTGGAGAGCACAAAGCGATCGCGGTCGGCCTTGCGGGGATCGGCCGGGTCGACGTTCATTTCCTCAAAGTACAGATAGGTCATGATGTCGGCAGCGCCGAGCGAACCGCCCGGATGGCCGGACTTGGCAGCGTGCACGCCGGTGACGATGCCCTTCCTTACCTCGTTGGCAACCTTTTTGAGCTCTTCGTCGCTCATTGTGCCTTCCTTTCATCCTCATTAGACAAAATGCGCACGGCACCGAAGGTAATCCCAACACAGCCGCAATGCACGTACGTCATTCATTATGCTGGAAACTGATGGCTTTACCAGAGTTTTTATCATTATTTGAACAATTTAGCAGGCAGAACCGCTGATGAAACGGTTTATCAATGTGAACGTCTTTTGGATGGAACGCGGTCGCCCCTACGCGCTAATGTCCTTGAATCCCTCGCCGAAGGCTTCCGTAACGTCAGCGACCGTCACAATGGCGTGAGGATCGCGCTCGCGCACGATCGTCTTGAGGGTATTGAGCTCTCGACGGCTCACGATGACCATAATCACCGGCTTCTCGGCACCCGAATACATGCCAGTCGCCTTAAACTTGGTACAACCACGACCCAGGCCATACATGATATCGGCAGCAATATCAGGGAACTTGTCCGAGATGATGAGTACCATACGGCGCTTGTTGCCACCATCGACCACGGCATCGATCACGTAGCCGCTAATGACCATCGAAAGGCCTGCATATAGTGCGTTTTCGATTGAAAAGACCGGAGCCGACAGCGCGCATACGGCAACATCGATCGCCATGACGGTCGAGCCCACCGGCAGCGAGGTGTTACGCGAGATGATTTGGCCAATCGTGTCCGAGCCGCCGGTGTTGGCGCCGGCGCGCAACACCATGCCGTAACCGATGCCCGTAATAATGCCGCCCCACATAGCGGGAAGCATCAGGTCCGCATCCGCCAGAGGTGCTACAAACGGGGCGAACAGATCGGTAAAGAAGCCCAGCAGCACAAAGCCCGTCGCGGTCTGCACCACGTAGAACATGCCGCCCTCGCGCATAACGACCAACAACAGCAAGGCGTTCATCACGATCGTCTGAATACCAACGGGAAGCGATAGGCCGCGCGATGCACCGACCGCCTGGATAATGGTGGCAAGGCCCGTAACGCCACCGGCAGCAAGGCCGTTGGGGATCAAAAACAGGTCGGTCGCAATAGCGGCCAGAGCGCACCCCAACATAATCTGGGGCAGGTCGTGAAAAAAGTTCATCGAAAGAATGCGCTTGATGTCCAGACGATATGCCATGCTGCCTCCCTCAAAAAAGCGCACCCAAACGGATGCGCTTCGAACTTCTTCTTGTATTCGATTCTACCGATTCGCCGAACAAAAACCACCCCTGCGCAGGGTTTATTCTGGATACAAACCCGTCCAACCGTTGGGCTTGGCATCGGCTTGAAGCCACGATATTTTAGACCTCCGAGCCTTCTGCATCGGCGTTGCCGGTCGCCCAGCGATGGTAGCCAATAACAAACGGGTCCAGGTCGCCATCGTCAAGAACTGCCTCGACATTGCTGGTCTCCACGCCCGTGCGTAGGTCCTTGACCATCTGGTACGGGTAGAGCACGTAGCTGCGAATCTGGTTGCCAAAACCGATCGTGGTCTTGGGTCCGCGAATCTCATCCAGGGCCTCGGCGCGCTTTTCGAGCTCAATCTCGTACAGACGAGCCTTGAGAATCTGCATGCACGCGGCCTTGTTCTGGATCTGGCTGCGCTCGTTTTGGCAGGTGACCACAATGCCGCTGGGGAAATGCGTCACGCGCACGGCGGAGTCGGTGGTGTTAACGCCCTGACCGCCCGGGCCGCTCGCGTGGTACACGTCCACGCGGATGTCATCGGGACTGATTTCGATGTCGATATCATCGGGTAGCACGGGGATGACCTCGACGCCGGCAAACGTGGTCTGGCGGCGCTTCTTGTCGTCGGTGGGGCTAATGCGAACCAAGCGGTGGACGCCGGCCTCGGCGCGCAGCATGCCAAATGCGTCCTTGCCCTCGACGGTAAAGGTCGCGCGGTCGATGCCGATGACCTCGGCCGCGGGACAGTCGTTGATGGTGACCTTCCAGCCGCGACGCTGGCAGTACTTCATGTACATCTTAAAGAGCATGAAGGTCCAGTCCTGGGCCTCCAGACCACCCTGTCCGGGCTTGATGGTCACAATAGCATCGCCGTGATCGAACTCACCGGTAAACCAGCTCGAAAGCTCAAGCTCGTCGATAGCGCGGGCCAGGCGTTCTGCCGTAGCGGCAGCCTCCTCGCGCAATGCGGCGGCGTCGGGGTCATCCCCCATCTCTTCGGCAAGCTCCAGCGCGGCGCGGGCATCGGAAAGCTCGCCGCGCGCGGTGTCCACGGCAGCGATATCTTCCTTGGTGCGAGCGATCTCCTCCATGGTGGCACGAGCGGCGTCGGCGTCGTCCCAAAAGCCCGGGGCGACGCTTTTGGCCTCGAGCTCCGTTACGCGGGTACGCTTCTCGTCCAAGTGGAGATACGACTCGACCTCGCCGAGCCGGTCCGCAAACGCGTCCAGCTCGGCGGGCGTTACCTCTAAAGCCTCAGCCATTAACGATTCCTGCCGTGGCAGTACTTAAACTTCTTGCCGCTACCGCAGGGGCACGGGTCGTTGCGGCCCACGTTGACGTACGGATCGTCGCTCTCGGACTTGCGGTAGGTCGTCACCTTGCCACCGTTGTTGACGGCAGCCGGACCGCCCTGGACAGCCGTGCGGGCCTGCACCTGCGCCTGCTTGCGCAGCACCGAGTCGCCGTTATCACCATCGACCTCGGCAGGACCGGAGAAGCGCGCGCCCTCGAGCGCGGGCTCCTCCTTGTGCTCCACGGCACGCGGGGCAGCCTTGATCTCGATGCGCAGAACCGTGCGCAGGTAATCCTCATACATGGTATCAACGAGTATCTGGAACGCGCCGTAGGCCTCGGTCTTGTACTCAACCAGCGGGTCGCGCTGGCCAAAGCCGCGCAGGCCGATGCCGGTCTTAAGGTAGTCCATCTCCTGCAGGTAGTTCATCCAGCGGGTATCGATGACGCGCAGCATGACCTGGGTGTTGAGCTCGCGCATCAGGTCCTCGCCCAAGCGCTCGGCCTTCATGTTGTAGCACTTCTCTACGTAAGCCAGGACATCGGCAGCCAGGGCCTCATAATCCTCGTCGGGGAACTTCGGCGTATCGATGTGGCCGGTGAGCTCCACAACCCACTTGCGCAGGCCCTCCAGGTCGCGCTCGCCATCGTGACTGTCCTTGGTGCAGAACTCCTGCACGCAGCGGTACACGGTGTCGTGCATGACCTCGGTGATGTGGTCGGTCAGGTCCTTGCCGTCCAGAATCTTATTGCGCTCGGCGTAGATGACCTGGCGCTGCTTGTTCATGACGTCGTCATACTCAAGGACGCTCTTACGCATGGAGAAGTTGATGCTCTCGACCTTGTGCTGGGCGCTCTCGACGGCCTTGGAGATGATCTTGTGCTGGATGGGCATGTCGTCGCCCATGTCGGCCGTGACCATCATCTTGGAGACGCGGTCCATCTTGTCGCCGCCGAACAGGCGCATGAGGTCGTCCTCGAGCGACAGGTAGAACTGGGTCTCGCCCGGGTCGCCCTGACGGCCGGAACGGCCGCGCAGCTGGTTGTCGATACGACGGGACTCATGGCGCTCGGTGCCGATGACGGTCAGGCCGCCGGCGGCAAGCACGCGCTCGCGCTCGGCCTTGCAAGTCTCCTTGGCCTCGGCGTTAAACTGCTCGAGCTGCTCGGGCGTCACGTCCTCCATGGTCAGGCCCTCGTACTCCAGGCGCTCGCGCACCAGCTCGTCGGGGTTGCCGCCCAGCAGGATGTCGGTACCACGACCGGCCATGTTGGTGGCGATGGTCACGGCGCCGTAGCGTCCGGCCTGGGCCACGATGTGGGCCTCGCGCTCGTGATGTTTAGCGTTGAGGACCTCGTGCGCAATGCCGCGCTTGGTAAGGGCGGCCGACAGCTTCTCGGAGCTCTCGATGGAGACGGTGCCCACCAGGACCGGCTGGCCCTTGGCGTGACGCTGCTCGACATCGTCGGCGACGGCGTTGTACTTGGCCTGAATGGTGCGGTACACCAGGTCCTCGTGGTCCACGCGCTGCACGGGCTTGTTGGAGGGGATGACCTCGACGGGCAGCTTGTAGATCTCGCGGAACTCGGCATCCTCGGTAAGTGCCGTGCCGGTCATGCCGGAGAGCTTGTCATACAGACGGAAGTAGTTCTGCAGGGTGATGGTGGCCAGGGTCTGGTTCTCCTCGCGTACGAGCACGCCCTCTTTGGCCTCGATGGCCTGGTGCAGGCCCTCAGAATAGCGGCGGCCCTCCATGATGCGGCCGGTGAACTCGTCGACGATCTTGACCTCGCCGTTGGTGACCACGTACTGCTTGTCGCGGTGGAACATGTACTGGGCCTTCAGCGCTTGCTGCAGGTGGTTGACCAACTGGCCGGAGAGATCGGCATAGATGTCATCGATACCCAGGCGGCGCTCGATCTTCTTAAGACCGCGCTCGGTGGCGGCAATGGTGTGCTTGGCCTCGTCCATGACGTAGTCGCCCGTGGGTTCAACGTCCTCGGTGGCGGTAAGCATGTCGTGCGACACGTCCTCGCCGCGCTCAAGGCCACGCACGGCACGCGCGAAGTCCTTGTAGGTACTGGCGGACTTGGTGCCAGCGCCCGAGATGATCAGCGGGGTGCGGGCCTCATCGATCAGGATGGAGTCAACCTCGTCGACGATGGCGTAGTTGTGGCCGCGCTGCACGCGCTGCTCGGGACGGGTAACCATGTTGTCGCGCAGGTAATCAAAGCCGAACTCGGAGTTGGTGCCGTAGGTGACGTCGGCCTGGTAGGCCGGGCGCTTGAGCTCGAGCGGCATGTTGTTCTGGAGCAGACCGACGGTCATGCCCAGGTACTTGTAGATGCGGCCCATCCACTCGGAGTCGCGCTTGGCAAGATAATCATTGACAGTAACGACGTGCACGCCCTTGCCGGCAATAGCGTTGAGATAGCCGGCCAACGTGGAGACGAGGGTCTTACCTTCGCCAGTCTTCATCTCGGCGATGTGGCCCTCGTGCAGTGCCATGGCGCCAATGAGCTGCACGTCAAAGTGGCGCATACCCATGGTGCGCTTGGAAGCCTCACGCACGGTGGCAAAGGCCTCGGGGAGCATGTCGTCGAGCGACTCGCCGTTGGCGTAACGCTCGCGGAACTTATCGGTCTGGCCGCGGAGTTCCTCCTCGGTCATCTTCTCAAACTGGGGCTCAAGACCGTTAATCTGGTCGACGATCTTGTAGTAGCGCTTAAGGTCCTTATCGGATCCAAAGGACAGCAGCTTTGACATGAATCCCATGTGGTTTTCCTTTTTGGCCATCGCCCACGCCGTGCAGCTGCGGACGAGTTAAACACAGATGATTGTACTTTAGCCAAACAAGGCGCGGCCTATACGGTCGACCTCGACCGCCACGTAATAACTACGACCAACCTGCCACAATGGGACAGGTTAATTTTGGCAAATTTTATCTGAGCAAACGCTGCCTTTCTGCCATTTGGTGCAAACGAACCTGTCCCCTTCGCACCAATTTGGTGCCATGGGGACAGGTTCGTTTGCACCAATAAAAAGAAAAGGGCCGCGCACCCAAACGGATGCACGGCCCTTATGCCATGAATGCGAGCGATTCCGCGGCGAGCTATTTACTCAGCGGCCTCGGTGGTCTCGGCCTCGGCAGCGGCCTCCTCGACGGGAGCCTCTGCGGGAGCCTCGGCGGCCTGCTTGGCAGCCTCCTCGGCAAACTTAGCGGCACGCTTAGCCTTCTCGGCAGCCTTAGCCTCAGCGGCGGACTTGCGAGCGGCCTCGGCCTCAGCAGCCTTGGCGGCCTTGGCAGCCTTGGCCTCCTCAGCCTTCTTGAGCTGGGCGGCAGCGGCGCCACCGAACTTGTCGGCGAAGCGCTGGACGCGTCCACCGGTGTCGACGAACTTCTGCTGGCCGGTGTAGAACGGGTGGCACTCGTTGCAAAGCTCGACCTTCATCTCGGACACGGTAGCGTGCGTCTTGAAGGTGTTGCCGCAGGAGCACGTCACCGTGCACTCGACATACTGGGGATGGATACCCTGCTTCATGGTAGGACTCCTTATTGGTCAGGCGCTGGTTACCGATCAGCGCATAAGGCGTCTTGGTTTCCGACCAAGACAACAAACTTGGCTATGGTACCACGGCGCCGCGTGTCCCACAAAAGGTTCACGGTCTTTTCGGAACGACACGAATCTGACCCATCGAAACACATCTCCACCGTTCCTTCAACTGGGAAAATGCCGTCCCCGGGGCCTGAGAAGGGCCCCGGGGACGTTCGACTGACTGCGGGAACGGCCTTTCCGCTCAATGTGTTCGGCTGAGATCGGAAATCAACCAAACTGAACTAGGTTCAGTTGACATGGTTAAAAACGAGGGGCACGCTTTTGCGTCACCCCTCGTCCCGGCCGGTTGCTTTAGTTGTACACACGGTAGTTACACTTGAACTGGGTTATGTGTCCATAGTTGGAGCGGTACCAACCCGACGTATAGCTGATTGCCTCTGCGCCTAGATAGTCGTAGCCCTTGTTGTAGCGAAGCTGACGGTAGGTCGTGTCGTACTCTGCTACGTAAAACGTGTCTCCAGAGAAGGCTTTGTACCGGTCCTTAACCGTCGAAGCCATGTACGCGGGTTCGACATCGCCTTTCTCCCCGTTGAGCGCATAGACGGGTGCCGCGATTCCGCATAAAGCCGTTGCCACGAGGATGGCGTAGACAGCCATGCGCGACGCATTGGACTTCAGCTGTTCAAATAGTTTCATGTCATTCACCTCGCTCGTATGTATCGAGGTATTCCTGCTTGAGCGTCTGCGAGGACGACTTGATCTTTTCCACGAGCGTGCCGGCCTCGATGAAGTAGAACGAGTCGGTGAGGTCTGC
>UQKV01000038.1 GCA_900541665.1 uncultured Collinsella sp. | reverse complement strand
CAGCTATGACGTGGGTCGATGAGCGTGAGCGCGGCCAGGCAGTCTTGGCAAATAAGCGCACCGGCGCGCTCGCAGCCGGCACATCGTGTTGGCGACAATGCCTCGAGCGCCTCGCGTGCCGCCAACTCGGCAAACGGTAGCAATTCGTCCGCAAACGGTAGGGCACCGGCACCCTGCAGACGGCTCAATATGTTCAGATGGCTCTTCAAGACACAACCCTCCCTACGTTCGGTCGCAGGGAGGGTTGTTGATTCGGCGCTATGATACCCCGATGCGCTCGGGGCAAGGCGGGCTAAATCCGCTCGCGGGCGTTATTCGCCGGCGGGCGGTTGTGGTGCGGACGAAGACGGGGTCGAACCCTCGCCACCATCCTGGCGCGGCTTGCGGGAACGGCGACGGCGACGGCGCTTTTGACCCTGGTCGGCCGAGCCCTCGCCACCGCAATCCTCGCGCAGCTCGCGCTCGTCGCGAGCGGCGCCACGCGAAGCCTTGGCAGCCGCCCCTCCGCCATCTCCAGGGCGACGGCGCGTGACCTTGACCTCACCATCCGAGACCTGATCGGCAACGGAGGGCACTGAGGGCTTCTGTTGCGTGCCCGAGGAATGGCGACGGCGCGGACGCGGCGCGCGCTCATCCTCGCCACGTGACTTGCCGCCCTTGTCGGCAGGCGCATCGGAACCCGAGGGACCCTTGGAAGCGGCACCGGCCTCGCGAGCAGCTGCGGCGCGGAAGGCATCCTCGCGCTCCTCGCTCGACAGGTGACGGCGGCGACGACGCGTGGGGTTCATACCACCGCCGCGATTCTGCTGCTGGAGCTGCTGAACCTCGCGCTCGCGGGAGGCGTTCTTGCCTGCAGCTGCAACCTCGCCGACATCGCCCGAGCCCGCGCGCTTGCGACGACGACGGCCACCGGCGGCCTCCTCGGCCTCAGGCGTTGCGGCATTGCCACGGCCCTTTCCGCGGCCACGGCCCTCGCCCTGCCCCTGACCGGCGCGAGCATCGGAATCAGCATCGCGACGACGGCGCTTGGGCATCGAAGTGCCGGCCAGACGGTCGGCACTCGACAGGCCATCGCCCACGTCGACGCCGTTCTCGCGGTCGAGCTCCATAAGCGCCAGGCGCATCTCGGGCGACTCGATGCGCTCGAGCACGTCGCGCGTCACGCAGTCGGGGCGGCAGTTGCAGCCCTGCTCGGCGGCCTTCTTTTTGCAGCCCTCCGAGCACGTCATATCGGCCAGGTTGACCTTAAAGACTTTGCCGTTCTCCAGGCGCAACACCAGCTGCTCACGCGGCGTGTCATATTCCTGGATGCGCGCCTTGCCAAGCGGCGTATCGATAAGCGTCTTCTTTTTGGGCGCGCGGCTCTTAAAGTCCTTGTACGCCTCGAACTCGTAGCGCAGGCAGCACATCAGGCGGCCGCAGACGCCGCTAATCTTGGACGAGTTGAGCGGCAGGTCCTGCTCTTTTGCCATGCGGATCGAAACCGGCTCAAACTGTCCGCCAAAGCGTGTGCAGCAGAGCTCCTGGCCGCACTGGGCATAGCCGCCCACCAGGCGGGTCTCGTCACGCACGCCGATCTGGCGCATGTCGACGCGAATGTGCAGCGTCGAGGACAGGTCCTTGACGAGCTGACGGAAATCGACGCGCTCCTCGGCCGCAAAGTAGAACACGGCCTTCTCGCCGCCAAACAGGTACTCGACGCCGACCGGCTTCATCTCGAGATCGAGCTCCTTGACCAGACGACGGAAATCGACCATGGCCTCGTCACCCTGGATAGCCAGGTCATCGGCAAGCTGCAGGTCGATGTCGCTCGCTACGCGCAACACGGGCCTGAGCGGCTGACCGATTTCGTCGAGCGGCACCTCGAAGGGATCGGCCGTAACCAGGCCGATCTCGGTTCCGCGCTCGGTAGAGCAAATGGCATAATCGGCCTCGAGGATATCCAGATCCTGTGGGTCGAACCACAGGTCGCGCGAGGCGTAGGTAAACTTAACGGGTACGACTAACGGCATTTCAGTGCCTTCCTGATATCGAACAGCATGACCTCGATGGCCAGCTGGGGAGTAACGTTTCTGGCGATGTTGCGCTCAGCGGTGGCAACCGCCTCGAGCGCCTGGGTGGCACCCGCAACATTCGTCGCCGCGGCAAGCCGCCCGATCGTGTCGCGCGCGTCCTCGTTCACCACGTCGGCTGCCTCGTCCTGAAGCGTCAGCAGCACGTCGCGCATGAGCGTCCGCGCGCTCGCCAGCGCTTCCATGATACCCGAACGCTCGCGCGCGTTGAGTTCGCGCTTGTTGCGGTCCTCAAGCTGCTTCAATGCTCCACGCGACAGGTAATCGGCGTTTTGCTCGAGCACCTTTTCCTGCGTGGACTTGACCTCGGCGAGCGGCGCCTTAACGGCGACGATGAGCGACTTGGCGCGGCTGAGCACGTCGGCCTCGTCGGCGGCAATGAGTGAGTCGACGGCACGGACCATCTGACGGCGGGCGTCCTGGCGCTCGGCGCTCTTGAGGAACTCGATGCCACGCGTGGGGCTTCCCGCTACTGCGACGGCCATGCGGCAACGCGCAGGGTCCTGACCGGTGGCGCGGCTCACGGCCTGCACGGCGACGGCGGGCGACACCAGCCGAAACGGCACGCACTGGCAGCGGCTCACGATGGTGGGCAACATCACGTCTGCCGAGGTGCCCAGCAAGATAAACATAACGCCCTCGGGCGGCTCCTCGAGTGTTTTGAGCAGTGCGTTGGCGGTGTTGGCGCGCAGCTGCTCGGCACGGTCAATGATGTAGACCTTGGCCTTGGCACGGATGGGCGCCAGAGGCACGTCGTCGAGCAGCTCGCGGGTCTGGGCGATGAGGTAGCCCGTGGCGCTCTCGGGCGTGTAATAGTGCACGTCGGGGTGCGTATGGCGGGCGACGCGCACGCAGCTATCGCATGAGCCGCAGCCATCCTGCTCGCACAGGAAGGCTTGGGCGAGCGCCCACGCGGCGTCGAGCTTGCCCGCGCCGGGCGCGCCCAAAAACAGGTAGGCGTGCGATGCGCGACCGCTGGCGACGGCATTGGTCAAAAAGTCGCGCACGCGCTCTTGGGTGTCAAGCTTGGCCAGCAGGCTTGCCTGAGCGGGGGCCATGTTACTCGGCCTCCTTGGCAAGCGCGGCGGCGACGGCTTCCCGCGGAATGTCGAGACCGTACGCGCGAACCTGCTCGACCGTCTTCTCGAAGACTTTCTCGACGGTCGTAGTGGCGTCGATGAGCTTTACGCGGTTTGGCTCCTCGGCAGCAATTGCGCAAAACCCCTCGTAGACACGCTCCTGGAATGCCATGCCCTTGGCCTCCATGCGATCCGCCGCGCCACGGGCTGCCATGCGTAGCGCCGCCTGCTCGGGCGTGATGTGGTAGACGAGTGTGAGCGCCGGGTACGTTCCCGCGACGGCCAGGTTGTTGGCGTCGCGCACCATCTGGCGATCGAGGCCGTCGGCAAATGCCTGGTAGCAGGTCGTGGAATCGTAGAAGCGATCGCACAGGACCACCTTGCCGGCCGCAAGGGCGGGGGCTATGACCTCGTGCACCAACTGGGCGCGCGCCGCCTCGTAGAGCAGCAACTCGCAGGTATCGCCCATCGCCGTGTTGGCGGGGTCGAGCAGCAGGGCGCGAATCTTTTCGCTGATGGCAGTGCCACCCGGCTCGCGCAGAGTTACGACCTGATAGCCAGCGAGTTCGAGCGCGCGGGCAAGCAGGCGCGCCTGCGTGGACTTGCCGGCACCGTCGACGCCCTCGAGCGTGATAAAGCTATGTTGAGCAGGCTCAAAAGCCATGGGCGCAGCCCCTTCCTACAAGGCGCGTAAATGCAGATATATCAACCAAGCCATGATACCCCAGTGCTCGGCGCGTCCCCAATGGCTAAAGGCGCCTTTCCAAAGTTGCGGTGAAATAGGGACTGATTGAAGCTCTGAGACCGCCAAACAGTCCCTATTTCACCGCAACTTATGATGGGGAATTTTGGATGCTGGGTATAATCGTCGTATTGCATTGAAATGTGGCGAAAGGAGTGGCAATGTCTCGGTATTGCGCCTCGTGCGGCAAGCTTCTTGCAGATGATGCCAAGTTCTGCACCTCGTGCGGTGCACCCGTTGAGCAAACAGCCGCGAGCGATAGCCAGCCCGCTTTTGAGCAGACCGGCTCCCTTGATGCGCCGCAAGCCAAGGCGGACGACTCCCTCGCCTATAGCCCCGACCCCGCCGCAAGGACCGAGGCCGTCGAGACCACGCAGCGCATACCCGTCGCGAGCGGCTCGCCCCAACAGCAGCCGGTTCCCGCATACGTGCCCGCTTCGCCACAGACCCCCGCTCCCAAAAAGAGCGGCACCGGGCCGCTTATCGCCGTTATCGTTGTGCTGGTGGCGATCATCATCGCCCTGGTCATTTTCTTTGTGATCAAGCCTTTCGACAACGCCGGTACGCAGACGACCGCCGAGGTTACCAAGCTGCACCACGATGTTGACGATGATGACCTTGAGCCTCTCGGCGATCCCAACAGCCTGTACGACGATGATGACGATGACGACGAGGATGGCGGCGAAGCAACGCTCTCCGAGCAGAACCTCTACCGTCGCCTGAGCGAATACTACGACCTGCTCGAAGATCTCGACAGCCAGGTCCGTGGCTGCGCGCAGAACTTCAACGGCAACTATCTGGAAGAGGATCGAACCACCCGTCAAAATCTCGCCGACGTCGCCGAGCGCACGGAGGACACCATCGAGCAGTATTACGACATCGTCGAGGACCTGGACGTCCCGACGAGCTCCAAGAACTACAGCTCCTGGAAGGACATCATCGCCCTGTACGACGACCTGGATCACCGCATTGACGCAATCTGTGATGCCTGGGAGATCAGCCTGAAATACGCCAAGCCTGCGGACCACAAGAATGAGATCGTGGCGCCGCTGTCGCGCGACAACGTGGCGGGCACCAATGACAATAAGTACCGCCTAGACTTTGAGGAGCGCTATCCAGGCGCCAAGCCTGTCGAGGTGAACTAGCGCTTTGTCGTTCCCGAGCCGGCAGTTAGGGACGTTCCTAAACTGCCGGCAGAAAAAGAACGTCCCTAACTGCCGGTCAAAAAACGAGCGAGGATCGCGGGGTCCTCGCTCGTTTTTTTGGGCAATGTTTCGACTGCGCCGTTACTTGTCGGCGGCTGTTTTCTTGGCAGTCGACTTCTTCGCGGTCGTCTTTTTGGCGGCAGTGGCTTTCTTAGCCGTCGTCTTCTTGGCCGCCGTCGTCTTCTTTGCCGTGCTCGCCTTGGTTGTGGTCTTGCGACCGCGGGCGGGCTTCTTCTCCTTGGTCGGGCAGTCCATGTTGACGCAGATACGCCACGGACCGCGCGCCGTGTTGACCACCACGATGGGGGCGCCGCACTCGGGACAGGTCTCGCCTGTCGCCTCGAGCTTGCCACGCGCCGGCAGCGGATAGCTCACGCCGCAATCGTCATAGTTGGTGCAGCGGATAAAACGTTTGCCGCTCTTCTCGCTCTTGTGCGCAATCAGATCGCCATGGCGTCCGGCCTCGGCACACACCTTGCACTCGCCCACCTTAAGGTCGGGCTCGTAGTTGGTGGGGCATGTGGGGTTCACGCAAATCTCGAAAGCCTTTTGGCGGAACGGCTGACACTTAATGCGCGGCGCACCGCACTCGGGGCACACGGCGGCCTCGCCCTCGAGCGGGCTTACCTTGACGCCACTCGGCACCGGATAGGTCACGTCGCAGTCGGGCCATCCCATGCAGCCGATAAAGCTGCCACGGGTCTTGGCACTCGTCTTCATAACCAAATCCTTGCCGCACTTGGGGCAGGCGCCCACGCGCGCATCGGCCGTGACGGCGTCGCTGATGGCGTCGCCCAGCTCCTGCGTATGCTTGAGCAGCTCGTCGAGCACGCCGGCCAGCAGCGCGCGCGAGTGCGTCACGACATGCTCTTCGGTGTCCTCGCCGCGCTCCACGCGGGTCATGTCGCCGTCGAGCTCGCTGGTCATATCGGGGCTCGTGATGCGCGGGGCAAACCGCGACAGCGCATCGATGATGGCGATACCCAGCTGGCTCGGCTCCACGGGATCGTTTTTGAGATAGCGCACGGCGTACAGGCGCTCGATGATGCTCGCGCGCGTGGACTTGGTGCCCAGGCCGCGCTTTTCCATCTCCTGCACGAGCTTGCCCTGGCTGTAGCGCGCGGGCGGCTCGGTCTGCTTGGCCTCGAGCTTAATGTCGAACACGTCGACCGTATCGCCCTGCTCCAGCGGCGGCATCTGCTCGTCGCGCTTGAGTCCATACGGATACGCCTCGCGGAAACCCGGGGTCACGAGCACATCGCCCGAAGCCACGAACGGCTCGCCGTTCACGTCGAGCTCGAGCTTGGTGTTCTCGATGGTCGCGGGACCCATAAGCGTCGCCAGGAAGCGGCGGGCGATGAGGTCGTAGAGCTTGCGCTGGCCGCCATCGAGCGTGGACGGATCACCTTCGCCCGTAGGGTAGATAGGCGGGTGGTCGGTGGTCTCGACCTTGCCGCGCGTGGGCTTCATGGGGCCGGCGAGCACCTTTTTGCATACGGGCGCCAGCGCCGGATTAATCTTTGCAAGGTCGCTCACCACGGCGCCCAGATCGAGCGTCGCGGGGTACACAGTGTTGTCGACACGCGGGTAGCTGATGAGGCCCGCCATGTAGAGGGACTCGGCGATGCGCATGGTGCGCGCAGGCGAGATCCCCTCGGCTGCAGCGGCTGCCTGCAGCGAGGTAGTCGCAAACGGCGTGGGCGGCTGCTGCTTGCGCGAGCGCTTGGTCACCGCGGCGACGGTTGCCGTCGCAACGCCGTCGACATGGCCGTACGCCGTCTCGGCAGCGTCTTTGTCGGTAAAGCGTGCCGTCTTGTGAGCGATCTTAAAGCGGTCATCCTCGGCAGCACCCTGTGCGGCGCCCATGCCGCGGATCTGCCAATAGTCCTCGGGCACAAACGCCATGCGCTCGCGCTCGCGCTCGACCACCAGGGCAAGCGTCGGCGTCTGCACACGGCCGGCAGAGCGCACGTTACCAAAGCCGCCAAACTTGGCGAGCGTCAGGTAGCGCGTGAGCACCGCACCCCAAATGAGGTCGATGTGCTGGCGGCTCTCGCCGGCGTCGGCCAGATTCTGGTCGAGCGAGACGAGATTATCGAAGGCGTGCGTGATCTCGGCCTTGGTAAACGAAGAGTACTGGGCGCGGGCGACCGGCAAGTCGGGCGCAACCTCGCGCACCTTGTTGAGGGCGTCCGAACCAATCAGCTCGCCCTCGCGATCGAAGTCCGTGGCGATGATGACGCTGTCAGACTTTTTAGCGAGGTTCTTGAGCGAACGAATGAGTTCCTTCTCGGCCGGTAGCTTAATGACGGGCGCCCAGGTGAGGTAAGGCAGGCTCTCGAGTTTCCAGCCCTTGATTGAGATGCCATCGGCAAGAAACGGCTTGCGCTTGGTGTCGTAGGGCGGACGCGCCAGGCCATCGGGTATGTCGGCCGGCAGCATCTCGCCGTCCTCGGTGACCGAATACCAGCCCAGCTTTTTATCGAACAGCACGCTGTCGCAAAAATCGGGCGCTAGGATGTGACCGGCAAGGCCGATGGTCACGCACTCCTCGCCCTTCCACTCAAAACGGTAGATGGCGGTGTTGTACACCTTGTCCTTTTTGGGCTTGCCCGTGGACAGACGCTCGGCAATCTGACGCGCGGCGTCGTTTTTCTCGGCGATGATGAGCTTCAAAAGAGGCTCCTATCTCGTATCTCTGCGGCTACGCCCGCCCGTATGGCGGCCGACTTACGCCCTTGCTTGCTCAATCTGCCCGATGAGCCAATCGCACCAGGCATCCATGCCCTCGCCCTTGCGCGCGCTGACGGAAAACCGCGGCGCCTGCGGATTGAGGTCATCGAGTGTCTTAGTATACCTATCCATGTCAAAATCGAAAGCCGGGGCCACATCGACCTTGTTGAGCAGCTGTGCGCCGGCGTGCTGGAAGATGCCCGGGTACTTGATGGGCTTGTCGTCGCCCTCGGGCACCGAGAGGATCATGATGGACAGGTTCTCGCCCAGGTCAAAGTCAACTGGGCAGACCAGGTTACCCACGTTTTCGATAAAGATGACATCGATGTTATCGAGCCCAACGGCCTGGTCGAACGCGTCAACAGCCTCCATGATCATATTGCCCTCAAGGTGGCACAGGCCGCCCGTGTTGATCTGGATGGCGGGCATGCCGGCTTCCTTCATGGTGATGGCGTCGACATCCGAGGCGATATCGCCCTCGATGACGGCGCAGCGCAAGCCGGCCTTGTCGCGCAGGCGCTCGTTGGTGCCCAGAATCGTTGTTGTCTTACCCGAGCCGGGGCTCGACAGCACATTGATCACATAGGTGTTTGTCTCTTTAAATCGCTGTCGCAGCTGATCTGCCAGGCGCTCATTGCGCGACAGAATCGGCGATGCGATATCAATCGTTTTCTCGGCCATACTCGGCGCTCCTTACTTCTACCATTTATACCCCGTCCCCAGGTTGCTGGCGGGTTAATCGTCGGGGGTTTCGATTTCGATACTGGCGATGTCGAGCTCGCGGCCGTGCAGCAGACGCACGTTGGCGCCGCCACACTGGGGACAGCGGCAATGGAAGCGGTCGTGCTCAAAGACCTCGCCGCAGTCCAGGCACTCGCTTTGTGGATGGACTTCCTCCACAGCAAGCTCGCAGCCGCGCGTGAGCGGGTCCTCGTCGCGAAACGTCTCCCAGGCAAAGTCGAGCGCCTCGCGCACGACCTCGGTCATATCCCCGATACGCAGCGTCACCAAAACGGCGCGCGAGGCCCCCGCCCCACGCGCCGCGCGAATCACTGTATCGAGTATGCCGTTGACAATGCCAACCTCGTGCATACCGTTTTACTCCTCGTCGTCCTCGTCGTCCGAGAACAGGTCCAGACGGCTCACGAACAGGCCCTCTTTGCCCTCGCGCGCGGTAATGACCACGCGGGCGATAGCGAGCGAGATCTCGTAGAGCGAAAGCAGAGCACCGTACATAAGGCCCAGGGTGACGGGCGAGCCGTCGGGCGTGATCACGGCCGAACCCACGAGCAGGCCAACGTATACATAACGCCAGGCACCGCGGAAAGCAGCGTAGGACACGATGTGGAAGACGGACAGATAGAAGATGATGAGCGGCAGCTCAAACGCCACGCCAAAGCCGATCATAAAGAGCAGCTCCATGTTGACGTAGTTCTCCAGATCGGGCAGCGCCGTAGCGACGGCCGAGGTCTCGCCGATGAGCCACTCAAAGCCCGCAGGAATGATGATGAAGTAGCAAAAGATGGCGCCCAGGAAGAACAGCACCGTCGAGGCGAGCACCGTGGGCACGACCCACTTGCGCTCGTTGGGGCGAAGCGCCGGCAGGAAAAACGCCAGGATCTGCCAGATGATCATGGGCGTGCACATGACCACGGCCATCTTGATGGCCAGCGAAAAGCGCAAACCAAAGCCGCCGAGCGTGGTGGTAATGTAGAACTTACCGTCCGGCACAAAAGAGCGGATGGGGTCTTCCAGGATGTCGAGCACCACAGGCGTGGCGAAATACAGCACGATAGCGGCGGCAAACACCGACACGACCACGATGGTCAGGCGGCGACGGAGTTCTCCCAGGTGATCGAAGAGCGGCATACGCGCAGGTCCGATAGGCATTACTCATCGCCTCCCTTCGAGGCGTCGGCGGCAGCAGCGTCGTCCTCGGCCTCGAGCTCGCGAGCGAGCTGGTCGACGACGGCCTTGCGCTTGCGGGGACGACGGGCGTAGAGATCGGCCGTCGTGGGCTCTGCCGGCTCGGGCTCGGGCTCCGGCTCTGCAGCAGGTTCGGGATCGACGGTGGCAGCGGCAGGCTCGGCCTTGGCGGGCTCGGCCTCATCAGCAGCGCCTTCGCCCTCGGTGGCACCCTCGCTTGCGGCCTTCTCGGCGGCAAGGCGGGCACGGCGCTCGGCAAAGGTCTCCTTCTTTGCGGGCGCAGCCGTCTCGGCGGCATCCTCGTCCGCATCGGAATCGTCATCGACGGCAGCCTTCTTGGGCTTGACCGGGGCCGACGCGGCTTCGCTTACCGGATCGATGATCTCGGACTGAACAACGGCCGTCATCTTTTCCTGCGTCTCGCGGAACTGACGGATGGCACGGCCGATCGTGCGGCCCATCTGCGGGAGCTTATCCGGGCCAAACAGCAAAAAGCCGAAGACCACGATGATTGCCAGCTCACCCTCTCCAATACCAAACACACATACCTCCAAGGCTCGATGTGAGTCGAGCCCGCACCGCGCCATTCGGCCGGAACTCGTCTATTCATTCGGTCAAGTATAGCGCCCGGACGCCAAAACGTCCGAGCGCATCACAAACATATGCCAAACGGCACGGCCCTTTTTGGGGCAGGGCTTATGCCGCCGTGATCGAAATCTCCTGGTCGACGCCCAACAGCTGTACCACGCGCATCACCGGAGGCTGAACGTTGACGCAGCTAAAACGCTTTCCGTGGTCGTCCGCATGGTGGGCGGCACCCACGAGCACGCCAATACCCGTGGAGTCGATGTAGCTCACCTGGGCAAAGTCGAGCTCGACGGCCTCGGTGGGCTGCTCAAGCGCCAGATCGATGGCATTGCGCAGGCTGTCGGCATTAGAAATATCAATCTCGCCGGTCACCTTAATGGTGTAGAGCTCCGGCGTGGGGTTGGTGGAAATACCCAAATCCATGTATACGCTCCTTTGCGAATCGAGAGTGCTGATAGTACTGGACGCGGACTTGCGGGGCCCTAGGCGTTAGGCGCGCTCGGCACGAGCAAGCTCGGCAGCGACGAGTTTGACGGCCAACACCAGTACGTCGAGTGCTGCCTCCAGGTCCTCGACCGTGGGATAGCTCGGCGCGATGCGGATGTTGGTGTCGCGCGGATCCTTGCCATAAGGCCAGGTGGCACCAGCCGGCGTAAGCTTAACACCCAGCTCGGCGCAGAGCGCCGCAACCTTCTGGGCCGAGCCCTCGGGACCATCGAAACTCACAAAGTAGCCGCCGCGAGGATGCGTCCAGGTAGCGCAGCCCGTCTCGCCCAGGCCCTCGGTGAGCTTGCGCTCAACCGCCTCAAAGCGCGGGCGCAAAAACTCGGCATGCTTCTTCATGTGCTCCTTGACCGCCTCGATAGTGGGAAGGAAGCGAACGTGGCGCAGCTGGTTGAGCTTGTCGGCGCTGATGAGGCCGGCCTTCAGACACTTGGAGAACTCGGCGATGACCGCGGGGCTCGCGCCGATAAAGCCGATACCGGCGCCCGGGAAGGTGATCTTGGACGTCGAGGCAAAGGCCACCACGCGATCCTCGGTGCCCGCCGCGCGGGCGAGGTCAAAGATGTTGGCGAGCTCGTCGGTCTCGTCGTACAGGTCGTGCACGCAGTAGGCGTTGTCCCAGAAGATGCGGAAATCGGGCGCGGCCGTGGGCATCTCGACCAGGCGGCGCACGGTGTCCTCGCTAAAGGTGATACCCGTGGGGTTGGAATACTTGGGCACGCACCAGATACCCTTGATGGAATCATCGGCGGCAACGAGGCGCTCGATCTCGTCCATATCGGGGCCGTTGTCGGTCATCGCGACGGGAACGTTCTCGATGCCCAGGTCGGCGGTGATGCCAAAGTGACGGTCGTAGCCGGGGACGGGGCACAGGAACTTGACCTTCTTGCCGTCGTGCGCGGCCTCGTAGGCATCCCAGGGCTCGCTGCCGCACGAGCCGCAGCGCCAGAACATGCCGGCGATGTCATGCTCAATCAGCAAGCTCGACGAACCCAGTACGAGCGTCTGCTCGGCGGGGCAACCCAGGAACTCCCCCGCCAGCTTGCGTGCCGAGGGAATGCCCTCAAAGCAGCCGTAGTTGGAGCAGTCGACGTTGCCGTCGTGCAGATCGGCATCGGCATTGAGGATATCGAGCATGGGTCGAGAGATGTCCACCTGGGAGGGCGACGGCTTGCCGCGGGCCATGTCGAGCGCCAGGCCCTTGGCCTTGACCTCGGCAACCTCGGCTTTGAGCGCCTCGATGGCGGCATCGAGTTCGGTGGTTTCCATCTTCTGGTAGATCGTCTGCATGGGTGCGACCTTTCGCGAAGCGGTACGTTGCAGTTCGTCTAAGTATAGACCGCCACCGCCGCAACGTTATGAAGCCGTGATAGATTAAGTTCATCGCAATGAATTACGAATCGCCGCGCATGCCGGCGTGGGGCGCCCGAGGAGGCACTATGGAATACGGATCGATCCAGGCCGAGGAATTCGGCGACCTGCAGCGCCTGGTCGACGGACTGTTTTACGATCGCCGCGCCATTGACCGCCTGGACCTGATTGTGCAGGCCGAGATCTTGGACCTGGCACCCGACCTCATGGAAATCGTGAACCTTTTGCCGCCCGGTTACTACGACCGCCAGTCACTTTGCGACCAGCTCAACTCCGCCTTGGCCGCCCACGGCTGGGGCGCCGTCTACGGAACGGTGGAATAAGCCTCGAGGCCGGCGATTTGGCCCGCTTCCCGACCTTGGCGAGGCTTGTTTTAGGGCTTGTGTTCAAAAAAGCGCAAATATGAGTACTGTTACTTTTTTAGTGGCAGCGATTTTTGGCAAAAACAGCCCTTTTTGGCCTCGTTCGCCCTCTTTTTAAGGACCTTATTGTCATTTTCTAATCTACCGGCCACTCGTTAACGTACAAGCAGCATGTAGTTGTCCATTATTTTTAGTGCGTAAAATGAAACGCCGTTTGTGACAGTACTCACAAACGGCGTTTTTTGCACACGAGGGCATCCGGGGCATGCCCGGCCCCAATTTTTTACGCGCCTACTCGCCCTTGGGCGCGGGGTGCTTGCAGACCACGCTCATGTAGATCATGCCGAGCACGGCAGCGGTGACCGAACCGGCAAGGATGGCGGCCTTGGCGGCCAGGACCTCAAACTGAGCCGTCGGGAAGGCAAGGCCACTGATGAGGATCGACATGGTAAAGCCGATACCGCCCAGAATGCCCACACCGGCAATCATGTGCCAGTTGACATTGTGCGGCAGCTCGCAGACCCTAAACTTAACCAGGGCAAACGTCATGCCAAAGATGCCGATCGGCTTGCCCAGCAGCATGCCAAAGTACACGCCGAGCGTCACCGGGTCGGTGAGCAGCGTGCTCATGTCCACGCCCACTAGGCGAACCTGTGCGTTCACGAACGCAAAGATCGGCAGGATCACAAAGTTGACCGGTGTGGAGATCAGACGCTCCATGCGGATGAGCGGCGGGGTCACGCGGTGCATGACGCGCTCGACCTTGGTGGTCGAGACGGTAAAGTCATGCTGGCCCAGGATGTGCGCCTCGGCGTCGTAGCGGTCATCGAGCAGCGGCAGGCACTCGCCCAACCAATCGGTGAGGCTATCGAGCTTGACGCCGCACTTGGCCGGGATGGTGAAGGCCAGGATGACGCCGGCAAGCGTAGCGTGCACGCCGCTCTTGAACATGCAGAACCACAGCAGCAGGCCCAGCACCGAATACGGGGCGAGGCGGTAGTGCTGCGTCTTGTTGAGCCACACGAGCGCGCACGTCACAAGCGCGGCGGCGCCCAACCAAAACGGATTGGGGCTCTGACCGTAGAAGATGGCGATGGCGGCGATGGAGATGAGGTCGTCGGCGATGGCGAGCGTCGAGAAGAACACACGCACGCCGTTGGGCACGCGATTGCCCAAAAGCGACAGCACGCCCAGCGCAAAGGCAATATCGGTTGCCATGGGAATGGCCCAGCCGTTGTGCGCGCCGGCATGGTTAAAGATCAGATAGATGCAGGCGGGAACGACGACGCCGCCCACGGCCGCCAGCATGGGAAGCATAGCCTGGCGCGGGTTTTTGAGCTCGCCGACCGTCATTTCATATTTGAGCTCAATGCCCACCAGCAAAAAGAAAATCGCCATGAGAAAGTCGTTGACGAAAAGCTCAACGGTGAGACCGGCCGTAAGATTGCCCAGACCCACATACAGCGGGGTCTCCAAAAAGTGATGGATGGCCTCGTAGGCATCGGTATTGGCGCAAATGACGGCGGCGATGGCGGCGAAGACCATGACGGCGGCGGAAATCGTGCCGTTCTCGGCGATGCGCTCCCAAATGTCGTGACGTTCAAAGCGCTTGCGCTCACGAACGTTGAACAGCTGCTCAGTTGCTGCCATGGGCGGCTCCTTTCACGGGAAAGCTCCCGTCTTAAAAAAGCACGGCCCGCCCAAGTGGCGGCGCCGCGCTCTAACGTATTACGCTTGCATCTAGCCTACCCTGCACGACAAGCACGCAGGCGTGGCCGAAAAGCGGAACCACAGGTTGAACATTATTTGCCCAACGGCACGGGCACGCCTGTCCAAGAGACGACGCGGCGCCATGCACAAAAAACGACCGGAGCGCGGGGCGTCCGCGATCCGGTCGTGGCGTTTAGTGAACTAAACCTAGCAGGCGGCCATGATGGGGGCAGCGACCTGCTTCTTACGGGAGAGGACGTCCGGCATCCAGACGCCGTCGTGCTCGTCGGCAATGCCCAGGCCCTTCTGAGCGGCCTCGGTCTCGCCCTCGAGCAGGACCTGCGAGCCCTCCTCCATGATGTCGGTGATGCACAGGACAATGCCGTCAGCGCCCTTCTCGGCAGCGTAGGCGCGCATGGCCTCGCGAATCTCGTCGATCATGCCGAGTGCGCGGGTCTTGTCGACAGTCTCGTACTGGCCGATGAGCAGCTTCTTGCCGGCGGGCTCGAACATCTTGATGTCGTTGCCGACCATCTCGGCAGCGGTAAAGGAGCCGGACGGACGGGTGAGGAAGACCTCCATGCCAAACTTGACCGGGTCGACGCCCACCTGCTCGCCGAGCTTGGCGGCGACGGCGCGGTCGACATCGGTGGTGGTGGGGCTCTTGAGCATGAGCGTGTCGGTCATCATGGCCGAGAGCAGCAGCTTAGCCTGGACGTCGGAAAGCTCAACGCCGAGCACGCCGGCGAGCTTGGTGACGATGGTGCAGCTGGAGCCCCAGGGCAGGCAGATGTAGTGCAGCGGGCCGGCGGTCTCGAAGTCGCCGATGCGGTGATGATCGACAACGCCAAAGACCGTGGCGTCCTTAAGGCCGGCGACGGACTGGGCAGACTCGTTGTGGTCGGTGAGGACGACGAGCTGACCGGCCTCGACGGACTCGATCACGCGGGGCTCGGCGATGCCGGCGTCGGCGAGCAGCTTGGCGGACTCGGCCGGAAGCTGACCAAGGGCGCAGGCCTCGTAGGTGTTGCCGGCATACTCAACCTGGTTGAGCAGCTGGGACAGGACGACGGCGCTCATGATGGCGTCGTTATCGGGGTTCTGGTGACCAAAGACAAGAACGTTTGCCATGGATATCCTCCACTTGATATGTGTACTTGGACGTAGCTATGGTAGCACGCCGATGCCGAGCCTTCGCAGACGGAAGGGCCACGGCATATTTTGTGGCAGGTATGGGGGCCAAGGCTGTCCCTTTTGCACCATGTTGGTGCAAAGTAACCTGACCCCCTTGCACCAGCTATTTACCGGCGGCGCGCAGGGCTACGTAGGCGGCACCGATGATGCCGGCGTCGTTTCCGAGCGAAGCGACCTTAATGGGCGTCTCGCGCGAGGCGGAAAGCGCGTAGCGCTGGAAGTGCTCGCGAACCTTATCGAGGTAGACATCGGCCGAAGCGGACGCGCCGCCACCGATCAGGAACATCTCGGGGTCGACCACGTTGGCGATAAGTGCCAGAGCACGACCGAGATAGTCAGCCATGGTATCGGCAGCTGCCAGCGCGAGCTTGTCGCCCTCGCGGCAGGCCTGGAACACGTCCTTGGAATCGGAGGGGCCGGTGAGCTCGATGGGCTCGACGCCCGCCTTCTTGCACTCGGCCAGGTAATTGCTCACCACGCCGGTGGCGCTGGAATACTGCTCCAGGTGGCCATGGCCGCCACAGCCGCAGGTGCGCTCCTCGGCCGGGTTCAGGCACATGTGGCCAATCTCGCCGCCGGCACCCACAACGCCCGATACCACGTCGCCGTTAACGATAACGCCGCCGCCCACGCCGGTACCGATGGTGACCATCACCACGTTCTGCACGCCCTTGGCAGAACCGAGCCAGGCCTCGCCCATGGCGGCGGCGTTGGCATCGTTCTCGTATTTAACGACCGCGTCGGGGCAGTGCTTCTGAATGGCGATCCTCAGCTCGGGCAGGTTAATGGCAATGTTGGCCTTGACCTTGGCATCGCCCGATGCCGGGATGGGGCACGGAACGGCCAGGCCAATGCCTGCCACAAAGGCGCGCGGAATCTGCGCCTTGGCGACCACCTGGTCGATAGCCTCGGTCACCGCGGCAAAGCCCGCAGCGTCAACGATGGGAGGCGTGGGCACGCTGGCCTTGGCAAGCAGGTTGCCGTCCTCGTCGAACAGGCCCTCCTTAACCGAGGTGCCGCCGACGTCGATGCCGATGTAATACTGCTTAGGTTCCATGGGAGCCCACCTTTCTCGTTTAAACATTGCCTGTATGGTACCGCTCCCAAGGCAAAAACCTACCAAAAAGGGACAGGTTTGTTTTGGCAGGCTTTATCTGGGGTAACGCAATTGGCTGCCCAACAGGCCGCGCAAGACCATCCCCAAAAATAAAGGCGCCGGGAGGCGGAGGCTCCCGGCGCCCGTCAAAGGGACTATGTTGTCTGTTGGACCGCACGGTCCGTCGCGGCGATAACGCCGACTAGGCCTGAAGTGCCTGCAGCTGCTTGTGAACCTCGATGAGCTCCGTCGCCATGACGCGCATGGTCTCGGTGCCGGCCATCTGGTCCTCGGCATGCAGCAAAATCAACGGGGCCTCGCCGTTACGTTCGCCGTTGGCCTCCTTCTTCAGAAGCCCCATGTGAACATCGTGGCCACCGTTATAGGCCTCGTCGCCCTGCTTGATAAGCTCCTCGGCGGCGTCAAAATCGCCCTCCTTGGCCTTTTGCACGGCATTGATGTACATGCTCTTGGCGGTACCGACGTAGCTGATGATCTCAAAGCAGGTCATCTGCAGTTCGTTCATATCCTCCATGCAGAGCACCTAGCCCATCACGCTGACGCAGTGGTCGATGATGCCGGCAGCGTTCATGCGGCCGTAGTCGACCATGTTGATGACCTCGACCGGAAAACGACCGGCGGCCTCCTTCTCAAAATCGCCCTTGGTGTAGCCGATCTGCGGACCAAGCAGCAACATGTCGCACTCGTCCAGGTGATCGTGGGCCTCGTTCATGGGACGAGCCTCGACCTCAATATCCAGACCACGGTTTGCAACCTCGGCCTGCATCTTCTGGACCAGCAGGCTCGTGGACATACCGGCATTGCAGCAGAGCATGATCTTCTTCATGGTTTCCTCCTTATAACTGCGCGGCGCGCAGACGACAACTGGTTTTATTCCTTGCGGCTATTGTGCCCACCCCCCTGCATCTTTACACAAGGGAGAGAGCTGCGGGCACCGGCGCCGCGTACCGGCGCCCGCAAAGGTGAAAGGGACGAACGTTAGGCGTTCTACTCGGCGAGAGCCTCCTGCTTGGCGATTGCCTTCTCGGAAATCTTCATAAAGGGCAGGTAGACGGCCATGCCAATGACAATCTCGATAGCCTGCCACACGCCAGCGCGCCAGTCAAAGCCCGTAGCGAGCAGGGCATTGATGACGGGAGGCATGGTCCAGGGCACCTGGGCGATGCAGGGGCTGATGATGCCTGCGCAGGTAAGGCCATAGGTGATGCCGATGAACAGGTCGGGAAGGAGGACAAACGGGATCATGAGCGGCAGGTTGTACACGATGGGGTAACCGTAGATAACCGGCTCGTTGATGTTGAACAGACCAGGCAGGATAGCCATCTTGGAAACGGTCTCGGAAGCCTTGTTCTTGGAGAACAGGAGCGTGTCGAGCAGGAGCATGAGGGTGCAGCCCGAGCCGCCGATGAGGGCGAAGCTGTTAACGATCTGCATGTTCATGTAGTGATCGGGCTGGATGGTGCCACCGGCGGCAAAGGTAGCCATGTTGTCGACGATGAGCATGGTCAGGATCGGCTCGACGGTAGCGCCAGAGATGGTGGACTGGTGAATACCGACGCAGAACAGCAGGTTAGCAAGGGTGTAGATGAGGATAACAGCCCACGGACCGGCGTTCATGATGCTCTTGAGCGGGTTGGAGATGCACGTGGAGATGATGGTGCACAGATCGGTGCCGGCGCACACGGCGAGCAGGGCTGCGGCAAGAGCGAAGACCGCGAGGTTAAGCAGCATCGGAATCATGACGTTGAAGGAGTTGGAGACCGCGGGAGGCACGCCCTCGCCCAGCTTAACCTTGAGCTTCTCGACGCCAGACATCTTGATGAAGAGCGAGACGGAAAGCAGGGCGATGATAATAGCCGAGAACAGACCGTTGGTGCCGGTGTTGGCAGTCGAAAGGGCGCCCGTGACCTCGGCGGAGGTGATCTTGTCGGTGAGCAGTGGGCTCGTGGCGGCAAGCGAGGCGGTGATCTGCTGCGGCATCATGATGACGAAGGCAGAGATGGCGACGACCACGCAAGCGAGCGGGTTATCGAAACGCTTGTTCTTGGCGAGGCTGTAGCCAATCAATCCGGCCAAGATAATGGCAGAGACGTTGAGGGTGCCCAGCGTAATTGCCGAGCCCCACGTCTGAAGGTTGGCAAGGCCCGCCGCATCGAGCGGGAACAGAGGGAACACGACGTTGTTAATAAGAACCGCGATACCCGCAAGGATATAGAGCGGCGTGATGGTCGCGAAGGCGTCACGCAGGGAACGCAGGTGAACCTGGTTTCCCACCTTCGCAGAGACCTCGGCAAACTTGTCGAGGAAGCTCTTTCCGTTGTCACTGGCCATGATTGCTCCTAACTTTCAAATCCGGCCTTTTCCTATGCGCACGGTGGTCTGTCGCCCTCTGCCACCAGATGTGCCATGTGTTGCGCGCGGCGGCGCGCGGTCTGGGCGTTCGCCCGGTCGCTAATCAACCACGTGGGTCGTGGCGACCTGTTTGAGCCAGGCCGCCGACTTCTTAAGGCGGCGCTTGTAGCCGTCCATGAGATCGACCTCGACAAAGCCGTAACGATTCTTAAAGGCATTGGCCCAAGACCAGTTATCGATGACGGCCCAGTAGTGATAGCCCCGGCACTTGGCGCCCTCGTCGATGGCCTTGGCCACCCACTCCAGGTGCTGACGTACAAAGTCGACGCGGTAGTCATCCTGGATGGTTCCTTCGGCGTCACGGTTCTTGTATTCGTCCATGATGCCGATGCCGTTCTCGGAAACGAACCACTCAAGATCGGGGTAGTTCTTAGCGCAGTCCATGCCAAAGTCGTAGAGGCCCTGCGGGTAGATCTCCCAGCCGCGGCTCTCGTTCATAACGGCGTCGGGCCATACGTACTCGTCGGCAAAGTGCGGCAGGCCGTACTGGTCGACCTTGCTCGCCGGCGCCTGAACACGCGTGGGGTGGTAGTAGTTGCAGCCGAGCCAGTCGACAACACCCTGCTTGAGGATCTCTTGGTCGCCGGCGCGGAACGGGAGCTTAACGCCGCCCTCGGCCAGGCTGTCGAGCACGTCGGCAGGAAGCTCGCCCTTGGTGATGAGGTCGAGCCACCAGCGGTTGTTGATGCCGCTGGTCATGCGCACGGCCTCGAGGTCCGCCTCGCTGGGGTTCTCCTTGGTGTAGACCGGGGTAAAGCAGTTGATCATGCCGATCTTGGCATCGGCGCGAATAGCGCCCTCGTCATAGGCGCGACGATAGTTGGCCACGGCCAGCGCGTGCGCCAGCGAGATGTGATACTGCACGGTGCGGGCGCGGTTGAAGTCGTGGAGCTGCGGGAACCACACGCCCTCCTGATAGCGCTGCTCGGGCTCGACGATGGGCTCGTTAAAGGTGAACCAGTACTTAATCTCCTGGCCAAACTCGTGGAAGGCGACGTCGGCGTAATGTGCGTAAGCCTCGACAACCTCACGGCTCTCCCAGCCGCCACGGTTAAAGAGGTAGGTGGGCATGTCAAAGTGGTACAAGTTGACAAACGGCTCCAAGCCGGCTTCGCGAGAGGCGCGGAACAACTCGTGATACCACGCGGCACCTTCCTCGTTGAGGTTGCCGTCGGCATCGAGCAGACGGCTCCACTGGATGGAAGTGCGATAGGTATCCAGACCCAAGTCCTTCAAAATGCGAAGGTCTTCCTGGTACTTGGCCATAAAGTCATTGCCGGCGTAAGAGCCAACGCGGTTGTAGAACGAACCCAGATCCTGGATGGACCAGGTGTCCCACAGGTTCTCGAGCTTGCCGCCCTGGTTCCACTGACCCTCAGTCTGCGGGCCGGACATAGCAGCGCCAAAGAAGAAGTCGTTGGGCAGCTGATACTGTGCCATCAAAGTCCTCGCTTTCGTGTTCTAGAGCTTCCGGTTGGAGACGGGTTTGCTTTGGCAGGTTATCCGGCGCGGGCGCGCACCGGCCATACCGATATCCAACCCGCCAAAACAAAACCGTCCCCAAACGGTCGATCCTGTTGTGCGGAAGGATTCCGTTCGTTGCTTAAACTATAGCGCTCTAATTTTAAATGTAAAGCGTCTTTTTCTTTTTTCTTTCTCGAACTTCTTAGATAAAAGTAATATGGATGCCCTGTTGAGGGTTATACTTACTTTTTGTATTCATATATGTCGGAAAGGAGGTTCCATGATTCCCAAATACGAGGCGATAGCTGCAGATATTCGTCGAAGTATCGAGGATGGCGCTCTTAAACCGGGCGACAAGCTTCCCACCGTCGTTGAGTTCTGTGAGCTCTATAGCGTTTCCAAAATCACTGTCAAACGAGCTATCGAGCAAATCACCGAGGAAGGTCTAATTACCAGCCGTCGTGGATCGGGTACCTACGTTAAGGACACGGCGGGGCTTCCCGGCCAGGCGTTTTTCCAGGGCAAAAACGACCGTGCCCAGGGTTTTTCGTATGAGCACCGCGGGGAGAAGGTGACCTCGGTGGTCTACGATTTCTCGATTGTTAATCCACCAGC